>CAMSXY010000107.1 GCA_947065955.1 uncultured Caryophanales bacterium
AACTTCACTATTATAACTTTTTTTTTTCTTTTTGTCTAGTTATAAAAAATTATAAAGAGGATAAAGACTCTTAAAAAAATTAGTTAATTTTTTTAGAAATTTTCTTTCATACTAGAAATTTAGACTATTATGGTGTAAAATGATAATAGGTGATAATATGGGATTTTTTGATCGTTTTAAAAAAAGTAAAGTTGTTGAAGAAGCGAAATCATATGAAGAGGGTCTTTCTAAAACTCGAAATACTTTTGTAAATAAAATTGGTTTATTAAATAAGAAATATCAGAAAGTAAGTGAGGAATATTTTGAGGAATTAGAAGAAATTTTGATTATGGCCGATATTGGTGTCAATACTGTTATGCGCTTTATGGAGCAGATTAAAAAGAGAGTAAAATCCGAAAATATAATCGATGCTAAAGATCTTATGGAAATTATTATTGATGAGATGTTTATCATTTATGTAAATGGAGATATTATTGTCAATAAAATTCATTATGAAGAAAATGGACCCACTGTTCTTCTTTTTGTTGGTGTAAATGGGGTAGGTAAGACTACGACAATCGGCAAATTAGCAACTAAACTAACAAAGGAAGGAAAAAAGGTTTTACTGATCGCGGGAGATACTTTTCGAGCAGGTGCAATAGAACAAATCAAAGAGTGGGCAAATAGGTCTGGTTCTCAAGTAGTTTTTAAGGAAAATAGTGATCCTGCTAGTGTTGTTTTTGAAGGAATTGAAAAGGCTAAAAGAGAAAATTTTGATGTAGTATTTATTGATACAGCAGGAAGACTTCAAAATAAAGTTAATTTGATGAATGAACTTGAAAAAATAAATAAAGTAATTGAAAAACAAATTCCTAATGCACCTCATGAGACCTTACTTGTTGTGGATGCAACAACGGGTCAGAATGGAATTAGTCAAGCAAAACATTTTAAAGAAATAACCAATATTACAGGAATTGTTTTAACCAAATTGGATGGAACAGCTAAGGGAGGAATTGTTCTTGCGATTAAGGAAGAAACTTCTATTCCTGTAAAGTTTGTAGGATTTGGAGAAAAGGAAAACGATTTGAAAGTCTTTGATATTGAGTCTTATATATATGGACTTTTTAAAGATTTGGAGGAAGAAAATGAAGAATCAAGATGAAGTAAAAAGAAAAAGTCTTTATACTGATTTAGGTATATTTTTACAGATGGTATTAAGTGTTTGTACATTAATTATGGGAATTTTTTCTCTTTTTGAAAAAGAACTCTTTTTGGTTTGTGAAATCATTTTGGTTTTTTTACTTTTTCTTCTTGCCTATAATAATCAAAAAGTATACAAAAGAAATTTTATGACTTATGGGTATGCTTT
Source organism: uncultured Caryophanales bacterium (assembly GCA_947065955.1). Lineage (GTDB taxonomy): Bacteria > Bacillota_I > Bacilli_A > RF39 > UBA660 > CAMSXY01. The sequence goes on from CAMSXY010000107.1 coordinate 1,349, forward strand.
CGTTGGTTTTTTGCTTTTTATGGCAGTTATCTGGGAGATATTATTTTGAAAGATTCTGTTTATTTAGGAATTCTTTATGATTATTATGGGGTGTTACTTACAGAAAAACAAAAAGAATATTTTGAAGAATATTATTTTTTAAATTTAACTTTAACAGAGATTAGTGAAAATAAAAAAATCAGCCGAAATGCTGTTCATAAACAGTTAAAAGACGTGGAGGAAAAGTTAATATTTTATGAAGAAAAATTAAATCTTTATCAAAAAGCACTTACTATTGAACAGTTGATCAAAGATTTTCCAAAAGAAAAAAAAGAAGAAATTTTAAAGTTAATATAGAATAAGAGGGTGGATCTATGTTTGGAAAAATTATATATATTAGTAATAATGAGGCACATGTTACGGTTATTCGTGAAGATATCTCAACGAGTATCATGAATATGTATGTTGTATTTGAAGAAGGACAACGAAGGGTTTTAGGAGAAGTAAATGATATTAGTGACCAGTTAGTTAAAATCAATTTTTTAGGAGAATTTGAACAAAATCGTTTTTTACCAGGGTTACTTCGAAAACCTAATTTTTCTTCTAATATTCGTATGATTACAGAAGAAGAGCTTGGACTTATTATTGGTCATGAGACAAAGGGAACCTTTCTTTTGGGAACTACACCGCTTTATGATCAAAGAAGGGTATATGTAGATATCAATGATTTATTTAGTAATCATTTTGCTATTTTTGGAAATTCAGGAAGTGGAAAATCTTATGGAGTAGCTCGTATTTTACAAAATGTTTTTGAAAATCCTAGTTTATTTCCTTTTAAAGCAAATTTTCTTCTTTTTGATACCTATGGTGAGTATCATAATGCACTTCGGGATATAGATAAGATTAATCCAAACTTACATTTTAAGTTTTATACGACAAATTTAGAAGAGATGGATGAGGAAGGGGGATCCCTTTTATCTATTCCATTATGGCTTTTAACAATAGAAGATCTTTGCCTTTTATTAGAAGCAGAACAACATTCACAAGTTTTGATTGTTGAAAAATTATTAAATATTGTATCTATATTTTCAAAGAAAGATGAAAAGACAAGGGATTACAAAAATCATTTGATTGCCAAAGCTATTATGACAATACTTTATAGTAATGAAACCGCAACGCATAAGCGAAATGAAATTTTTTCTATTTTTTCAACTTGTTCTACGCCACAGTTTTCTTTGGAATCACCCGTTCAAGGAATTGGGTATGTTCGAAAGTTTCGAGAATGTTTTTTAATTGATTCTAATGGTCAATTTACAGAAAGTATTTTGGTAACAGAGTATATTTCTAGTTTTATAAAAGAAGAATTTGAAAATTATCATGTTGGTATTCCTGAATTTTATACTTTAGAGGATTTAGAAAAAGCCCTTAATTTTACACTTATTTCAGAGGGATATTTAAATAATGAAAAAACATATGCAGATGCAGTTGCTTTAAAAGTAAAATTACATTCTTTAGTCATTGGAGAGTACGCGAAATTTTTCCGTTATCCAAAGTATATTAATTTTGAAAATTATATTGCTTCTTTGGTTGCTATTAAAGGGAAGAAAGCACAAGTAATCAATTTTAATTTGGAAGATGTTGATGATTCTTTTGCTAAGGTGGTTACAAAAATTTATATGCGTATGTTATTTGAGTTTACAAAACGTTTAAAGAAAAGAGCATCTATTCCTTTTCATGTCTTTTTAGAAGAAGCTCACCGCTTTGTTCAAGAAGATAGGGATAAGTATCTTCTTGGCTATAATATTTTTGAAAGAGTAGCTAAGGAAGGAAGAAAATATGGATTATTGATGACGATTATTTCACAAAGACCTGTTGAACTTTCGGATACTGTAATTTCACAGTGTAGTAATTTTATTATTTTTAAAATGAATCATCCTCGTGATTTGGAATATGTGCGAAAGATGCTACCTAATATTAGTAGTGAAATTATAGAAAAACAGAAATCTTTGCAACCTGGAACTTGTGTTGCTTTCGGGAAGGCTTTTAAAATACCTCTTATTATAAAAATGGATCTTCCATCTCCTGAACCTTATAGTAGTAATTGTAATGTAGTAGAAGGATGGAAAATTTAATGAATCGTAGAATGACGAAAAGTTCAAAACGTCGTTTGATGGTATTTGGATCAGCCTCTTTAATTATTATTTTTTATACATTTTTTAATTTTTTTTCCTATATTTATAATATTAAAAGTTTAAAAAAGGAAAGCCAGGATTTAAAAGATCAACTTTTATCTTTAAAGGAAGAAAGGGAAGAGTTAAAAAACGATATCGAAAAATTAAGAGATCCTTCTTACTTGGCTAATTATGCGCGAGAACATTATTCTTATTCAAAGGATGGAGAATGGATTATTAAAGTAGATAAAAAAGAAGATGATTTGACTAAGAAAGAAGATTCCACAACGGATTATACTATTTTAATCTTTTTTTCCTTGATTGTAGGAGGAATCGTTATTTTATATGTTTTAAAGCGTGTGTTGTAAAAAGTTTTTCAATTCATTAAAAAAACACCTGAGGTGTTTTACATCATTTGGTAACTTGAATTATTGTAATTGTAATTTCCTATGGAACTGTTGTTACCAACTAAATTTTCTAAAGTACTAATACGTCTTTCTAGATTTGTAATTTTTGTGTTCATATTAGATAATTGTTGTTCTATAGAGCCTGTTGATTGTGTATAATTCATACCCATTTGTGGGTTCATAGGCATTTGAGGCATTTGTCCAGGCATTTGGTTTGGCATTTGCGGAATCATCTGAGGTTGCATAGGGACTGGCATTACAGGAAAATTAGGATATACAGGATAATTCATCCCACAATTTCGATCTTTTTTCATTTGACACACTCCTTTTTTCTAATTCCATTATATGTGTTTATCTTCTTTTGGTGTCAAAGATTTTGCTTTATTTTCACTTTTTAAAATGATTTTTCAAAGAAAGACTTTTGTGTTATAATGAAATTTGTGATGTTATGCGTCTTAGAAAGGTTAAAAATGCAGATGAAATAATCTCAAAAAGTACTTATGTAATAAAAGATAAAGAACAATATTGTGGAAAATATCAGGATCTTTTTTTAAATA
>CAMSXY010000108.1 GCA_947065955.1 uncultured Caryophanales bacterium
ACACAAGGATGAACACTCTTTCCCTACACGACGCTCTTCCGATCTTTTGGTTATTGTCGAATCTCCAAGTAAATGTAAACCGATTGAAAAATATTTAGGAACAGACTATAAGGTACTTTCTAGTAAAGGACATATTCGAGATCTTTCTACGAAAGGAAAATATGGACTTGGAGTTGATATTGAAAACGATTTCAAGCCAGATTATGTAACTATTAAAGGAAAAAAGAAAGATATTGATGAACTTAAAAAAAATGTAAAACAAGTTGAAAAAGTCTTTCTTGCTACCGACCCAGATCGTGAGGGAGAGGCCATTTCCTGGCATTTATACGATGCTTTAGGGCTAAGTGAGGAGAACTATGATCGAGTTGTTTTTAATGAAATTACCAAAAATGCTGTTGTAGAAGCCTTTAAACATGCCCGAAAGATTGATAAAGATTTAGTCAATAGTCAAGAAGCAAGACGAATTTTAGATCGAATTATTGGGTTTCGCTTAAGTAGACTTATTCAATCTAAAACCGATGGGACAAGTGCTGGTAGAGTGCAAAGTGTAGCGCTTAAATTAATCGTAGATCGAGAAAGAGAAATTGAAGCATTTCAAAGCGAAGAATATTATACAATAAGCGCTTTGTTTGAAAAATTTGAGGCAGAACTTTTTGCGCATAATCATAAAGAGATTGAAATAAAAAGTGAAAAACAAGCAGAGGATATCTTAAAAGAACTAAAACCAGACTTTTTAGTAGAGTCTATTGAAAAAAAGGTTAAAAATAAAAATTCTCCTCAACCCTTTACAACAAGTACTCTGCAACAAATGGCTTCCAGCAAACTAGGGTTTAGTGCAACTAAAACAATGATGCTTGCTCAAAAATTGTATGAAGGTATTGAATTGGCCGATGAAACAGTAGGACTTATTTCCTATATGCGTACAGATTCTCTTCGTCTTTCCGATGAATTTATTAAAGATACTTACCAATATATTGAAAAAACATATGGAAAAGAGTATATTGGAACAGTTAAGGCAATGAAAAAAACAAAAAATGTGCAGGATGCACATGAAGCAATTCGTCCAACCAGTATAAAAAGAACGCCTTTAGAAGTTAAACCCTTTTTATCAGCGGATGAGTACAAATTGTATCGAATGATTTATACAAGAGCTTTATCAAGTTTGATGATAGCAGCTAAAACCGAAAATACAACCATACTATTTGAAAATCAAAATTATCAATTTAAAGCAACAGGGCAAACTCTTGTTTTTGATGGATATTTAAAAACCTATAAAGACTATGAAGAAGTAACCGACCAAGAGCTTCCTATCCTTTTAGAAAAACAAACCATCAAAGCCGAAGAAATCAAAAAAGAACAACATTTTACAAAACCACCTGCTCGTTATTCTGAATCAAAACTTATAAAAGAGATGGAAGAATTAGGGATTGGAAGACCAAGTACCTATGCAACTATCGTAAGTACCATCAAAAAACGTCATTATATTGAAGTTGTAGACAAAAAATTTGTTCCAACGGAAACAGGAATTGAAATTACCGATAAATTACAAGAATTTTTTTCTCCAATTATCAATGTTTCCTATACAGCCCAAATGGAAGATGATTTAGACAAGATTTCAGAAGGAAAATTGGTTTGGAATAAAACACTTTCTGATTTTTGGAAGGATTTTGAACCTTCTATAAAAACAGCTTTCGAAAACATGGAAAAAAAGGTACCTGTAGAAACTGGGGAAAATTGTCCAAACTGTGGACATCCTTTAGTAATTAGAAAAGGGAAGTATGGTACATTTATAGCTTGTAGTAATTATCCAGAATGCAAATATATTAAACAAGAAAAAAAAGAGGAAACAGAAGTTATAGACTGCCCTCATTGCGATGGGAAAATTATTGAAAAGAAAACAAGAAAAGGAAAAATCTTTTATGGATGTAATCATTATCCAGATTGTAAAACAGCTTACTGGGATTTACCAATTGGGCAAAAGTGTCCAGAATGTGGCGAGATGTTAGTTGAAAAAAATAAAAAAATAAAATGCAGTACTTGTAAATACGTTAAAGAAGATACTTAAAACTTTCTTTTTGAAAGTTTTTTTCTTTGAAAAAAATAGGATCTATGGTAAAATGAAAAAGGTGATTGTATGCAAAGATATTTTGCAGAACAAAAGGAAAAGGAATATGTTTTTTTATCCTCAAAAGATTTTCATCATATAAAAAATGTCATGCGACTTCACGAGGGAGACTTTATTGAAGTCGTTTATCAGCAAATTCCTTACCTTTGTTGTCTAGAAAATGTAAACGATATTGTAAAGGCAAAAATTGTAAAAGAGCTGCCTTTAAAAAAAGATTCTAAAGAAATATGCCTCATTTTACCCTTTTTAAAAGAACAAAAAATGGATTTTATTTTACAAAAAGCAACAGAGATGGGAATTTCAGAATTCCTTTTTGTTCCTATGGAAAGAAGTATTGTAAAATTAGAAGAAGAACGTCTTATAAAAAAAAGAAAAAGATGGGAAATGATTGTAAAAGAAGCGAGTGAACAATCCAAAAGAAGTGATTTACCAAAAATTTCTTTTATAAGTTCAATGAACGATTTAAAAAAAATCGAAGGCGTAAAATTTTTGTGTAGTACAAGAGAATTTGCAAATACTATTAAAAAGGCATTTCAAAACCTTTCGAATTGTGATAAAATAAGTATAGTAATAGGTCCAGAGGGTGGAATTGCTCCTTTGGAAGAAGAGAAATTGGAAGAAATGGGGTTTATTCCTATTTCCCTTGGAAGTTTGATTTTACGAGTAGAAAGTGTACCTATTTATTTATTAAGTATAATACAGTATGAATGTATGGAGTGATATTATGTTACAGATTAAAGAATTAATGAATCAATTGACAGCAAATAAGCCTTTATATTATGCTTTTCTTTCCTTTATACTTGTTCTTTTTGGTATTTTAGAAATTTGGGTTATTCAGGGAAAAAGAAAAAAAGACATTAAGAAAATTAAACAAACGTTTAAACAGGAAGAACCTACTTTAAAACCAGTTCCTAAAACAAAAGAACAAGAACAAGCAAATTTGGAATTACAAAAAGTAATTGCCCAAATGGAAAAGGATTTAGAAAAGAAAAACGAAAATACAATTCGTAATTTTGAAGAGCAACAAGAGGAAAGTGCAATTATTAGCTATCAAGAACTATTAGAGCATACAAAATCTTTAAAACAGGCAGAGATCTCTCAGATAAAAGAATCCTCTAAAGAAGAGAAATTAGAAAAGATCCCACAAAGGTTGGAAAGAACTCCTATAAGAGAAGTGGAACCTGAGTTTTTAAAAGAAGACGATGATTTTGAAAAATTAACAGGTCAACAAATGTCTCGATTTAAAAGTACAGAATTTATTTCTCCTATTTATGGGCGAATGCCACAAGATTTGCCTAGAGAAAAAGAAGCCGTTATTTCAAGGACACAAAGACCTGCCTCTTTAAGAGAAATTCGAAATCAAAGACGGGAATCTAGATGGGAAAATCCTGTTTATGAATCAAGTCAGTTAGAACTCACAAGAGCAAGTTCCTTAGAAGAGGAAAATATGCGAAGTGATGAATTTTTAAACTCTTTAAAAGAATTTCGTAAGAATTTATAGGAGAAAAAAGTGCGTTTTTATATATATACATTAGGATGTAAAGTGAATTCCTATGAAAGCGAGATCATGAAAGAGGCCCTTCTTAGAAACGGTTTTGAAGAATCCTTGCAAAATAAGGATGTAGATATTTGTATTATTAATAGTTGTACTGTTACCAATACGGCAGATCATAAGACTTTAAAAATGATTCGTCAGGCAATTCATTATAATCCAAATGCCATTATTGTAGTAGTAGGCTGTCTTACCCAGGTAAACGTACATTTACTCGATTCTATAGAGAAAATTTCGATTATTCTTGGAAACCGATATAAATCAAAAATAGATACCTATATTCAAGAATTCCAAAAAAATCATAAAAAAATTGTTCATATTGAACCTTTAGATAAAGTAGAATTTGAGTGTATGAAATTAAATAATTTTGATAAAACAAGAGCTTTTTTAAAAATTCAAGATGGATGCAATAATTTTTGCTCCTACTGCATTATTCCTTATACTAGAGGAAATGTCCGTAGTAAAAAAAGAGAAGATATCTTAGAGGAAGTAAAGGGATTAATTCAAGAAGGACATCATAGATCGGAAGAGCGTCGTGTAGGGAAAGAGTGTTCATCCTTGTG
>CAMSXY010000109.1 GCA_947065955.1 uncultured Caryophanales bacterium
ATAGACTTGGGTGACTGGAGTTCAGACGTGTGCTCTTCCGATCTTTCACTTAATTTACAATCATTAATACGTCTAATAATTTCTACTGCATCACATTTTAACTCTTGAGACCCAGCAGAGAGAACTTCAATATTATTACTATAATATTTATGAACAAAATACTGTTTTGCTTTTAAATGAAATGAAAATTTCATTCCCGATACACAATACATTTTAATATCCTTTGCTTCACAAATTTTAATAAATTTTTGCAAGGATTCCTCTGGGAAGCATGGCTCAATAATTTCATAAAAAGATTCAGGGTTCAAATAGGCATTTAAATAATAATTTAAAAGATTATCTTTATTTTGATTACGACGTTTTATGTAATTTTTATCTTTATGTATGGCTAAAGTATCATCAAAATCAAAAATAACTACTTTAATAGGATCCAAATCTATGTTTTTGTTTTTCAACTATGTCGTCTCCTTCCATTTTTGTAATGAAAATCCAAGAGCTTTCTTATATTATATCATAGTCTTTTAATTTTTCTGATATTTTCTTGAAAGTTACTATAAGATTTATAGCTAAGTTTATCTTTAAAAGATTTATTTTATTTAATCTTTATAAAAGTCTTAGAATGTTTTTATAGATTTGCAAATGTAATTTTTATAAACAAAAAAGAAACCCTTCTTTAGGTTCCTTCCAATACTTTTTATTTCATGAGCATAATTTCTATTATTTACTAAATGTAACTGTTTTTGCCCATTTTAAGAATGTTTCTTGATATTCTTTTTTGTTTGTTTTTTCACAAGCAAAATTTACTAACCAAAAAGCATCATCGCTTTTATAAAATGCTGAAACGTAGTAATAATTCTTTCCACTAACCGCTTTTTCATATTCAATATAATGAATACCATCTTTTTCTTTTGGTTCACTATCTACTTTATTGTTTTCAATAATAACTTCCATATAGTCTTCGATTTTAGAATCTTTATTAAGACCAATTGTCTCTAAAAGCGTAAATTCTTCTTTTAAAGCGGTAACAACTGCTTCATTATTCATAAAAGTTGCAGTTGTAGACATTACATCTTTTTCAGTCATTCCTTCATCCATTTTAATGTTGAAACCATGACTAGTGTAATCCTTTTGTTTTACGGCTTTACTAAAACAACCACCAAGTAATATACAACACATCACTAAAAGTATAGCTCCCATTCTCTTCTTTTGCATGTTTCACACCTCCTTTAAATTATTATAACACTAACCACCATAACTGTAAATATTCTATTTTTAAATTCTTTTTTATTAAATAGCAATTAAGGTTATTTCGGTTGGATAAACTGGCGAACTATTATAACGTAAATAAAATTTATAATCCTCTCGCAGATTGTAAATCATTTTAGGAATTTTCCATAAATCTTCGTTATTATGATAAACGGATATTAAAAGTTTTGGGTGATCTTTTAAAATATGGTTTTTACATCCAAGGAGAGCCTTTTGTTCAAACCCTTCTATATCTGCCTTAATTAAAGTGATGGGTTCTTTTATATCAAGATCTAGTGTAGTGACTTCTACATTTCCATTTTCTTTTGAAACAAGTGTATTGGCAGAAGCACTTTCCTCATTATTATTTAAAGACATTCGTGTTTCTTCATCCCCAACTCCTTTTAATCGACATTCGATGTTGGGATAATATTTTAAATTTTCTTTTAATATTTCAAAACTGCTTGGAGTTACTTCATAACAATATATTTTTTTATAAGAATCTGTTCCATAATTCTTTAAGTAGGAAAGAATCGTATCTCCTGTATAAGCCCCTAAATCTACTATGACTTCTTCTTTATTACACTTTACAAGATCTAAATCAAAATAATCATCAAATAAATACTCCCTTGTTTTGGAAGTGGTTGTAAAGTCATAATTATACCAATTATTTAAAATAGAATATAATGTCTTTTTAGAACGATAATCCCCTAAATGATCATATAACCAGACAAAATCTTCTATGTGATAAAACAAAGCAACTTGTTTTAACTCGATTTCCTCATAGTTATTTTTTTCTGGATCTAAAGTTCCCCAATAAGAAAACTTATTAAAAAAATCCATACAACTTTTTTTTATTTCGTCCGGAACTTGGTCGAAATTTTTTCGCATTCTATGATATAATTCTTTTTCTTTTAAGGATTTTATTTCTTGAATAAGTTCCTTAAATTTTCGGTCAATAACATTCAAAAAAATCACACTCCTTATTCAATATATTCCTAAAAAGAAAAAAGTATCCCAAATTTACAAAAATTCAAAAAAATTAGTTTCTTCCTACTTTTGTGGTATCAACTAATAGAATAATAGCACTAACTTAGTTTAACTATTAAAAAAATAATTAAAATACTTGTAGGGACTCAATATATGTAATTTGTTCATTTCCGTTCAGTTATATTTAATATCCCTTAAAAACTTCTAATCTCTTACTTTTTCATATAACATTTTTTTAGTTTCTTTGGATTTTGTTTCTTATTATGATATACTTTTAAAGAGGTGTTTATATGAAAAAAGATCGTATTTCTATTTTATATGAAGATAAAGAACTTTTAATTGTTGATAAAAAGGCAGGGCTTCTTTGTGTTTCTACAGAAAAGGAAAAGGAAAAAACTCTTTTTCATAAAGTATATCTTTATATAAAACAAAAAAATAAACATCAGAAAATTTTTATTGTGAATCGGCTAGATCGAGATACTTCTGGAATTGTCGTTTTTGCAAAAGATGAAAAAACAAAATTTGATCTTCAAAATCATTGGGAAGAATATGCGAAGGTACGTGAATATACAGCCATGGTAGAAGGTTCTATGCAAAAGAAAAAAGGAAGAAAAATTTCCTTTTTAAAGGAAAATAGTGTTTATAAAACCTATAGTGCTAAAAGTGGGAAAAAGGCCATTACGGATTATGAAGTATGGATGGAAAACAAAGATTATAGTCTTTTAAAAATTCATATTTTAACAGGAAGAAAAAATCAAATCCGTGTGCATATGCAAGAACTGGGTGTTCCTATTGTTGGAGATTTAAAATATGGTTCTAAAACGAATCCTTTAAATAGACTTGGTTTACATGCAAATTATTTAAAGCTTTATCACCCTAAAAAGAAAATATGGTTAGAAATTTTTTCTTCAATTCCTAAAGAATTTTTTTATAAATTTACAATAGAAAAAAATATGGATTAACCATATTTTTTTTAAATTGTGGATAGGGTTGAAATCTGTTTTAAACGATTTTTTAATTCCTCTATTTCTTTTTTTAAAGCTTCTACTTCTTCATCTGGGGTTTCTTGTTTTGATGGGATCTTTAAAATTTGTCCTGGACGAATTAAATCTGGATTTTCTAAATGATTAAGTTCTATTAATGCATCAACTGTTGTTTCAAATTTTTCAGCAATTTTCCATAAAACATCCCCTGATTGTACTGTATAAGTCATTTCTTCTCCCTCCTTTGCGTACTGTAAAACATAGTTTTCTTCTGTTTTTTTCTGAACTACTTGATTGGGATATACATATAAATAAGAAAGTGGGTTTACACGTGCACCGTTTTTGATAATCTCAAAATGGGTATGAATGCCTGTTGCTCTTCCTGTTTCTCCCATTTTTGCAATCACTTGTCCCATCGTAACTTCGTCTCCTACTTTTAAATTAGAACTGTTATAAACAAGGTGTGCATATAGAGAATGAATTTGATTTCCATGATCAATTTCGATATAGTTTCCATAGGATCTACCTGTTGTATCTTTGGTTTTATAATTCATACGTATTTTAACAACTTTTCCAGAAAAAACAGCTTTAATATCGTGGTTGGGTCCTCCATAACTTGTAGAATGTCCTAAATCGACTCCATGATGTGCTTCGTTTTTATAATTTTGTGTAATGGCGATATAATCGCATGGATATTGAAACATCTTTACCTCCTTTCTTTTAGTATATGAAAAGAAAAAAAAATGCATAATTTTTGTATCTAGATTAAAAAAAAATACTATAAAATTTTTTATAGTATTTTTTATTTAGCTTTTTAAAATAAAGATCGGAAGAGCACACGTCTGAACTCCAGTCACCCAAGTCTA
>CAMSXY010000110.1 GCA_947065955.1 uncultured Caryophanales bacterium
TTTCTTGAAAGCACTATTAATATATCAAATGCTTCTTTACTTGTCAACACTTTTTCGAAAAAAAAGTGTTTTTGTCGAAATTTGTCTATAATATAGCCATTTTTTTACGGTTACAAAATAGTATATGCACCAAAAAAGAAAAGTTTAACAAATTTGATCTTCTTTTACTTTTTTATAAATTTCACCATATTTCAAATTTAAGGTACGATCAAACATAACTGCATGATTCTTATAATCTTCAATAAGTTCATCGAGTCCCCTTCTTACAACAATATCCAATTCATCCGAATATTCCATAATTTTTTTATGATATTGATACTCTAATCGATCCAAGATTTTATATTCTCCATTCGGAAAAATACGTAGGTCTAAATCATAATCAATATATTTAATAGTATTTTCCTCTAGAATAAAGGGAGAGGCAATATTGCAGTAATAATAAATACCATCTTTTTTTATCTGTGCAATAACATTATACCAGCGCTCTTTAAAAAAATACATAATAGCAGGTTCCTTCGTTTTCCAAACGTTTCCTTCTGCCTCGGTTACTTTTGTTTTATTATTACCAAAAACAATATAATCTTTTTTGATATCTAATACAACAGCCTCATTCCAAGCACGATGAATTTTTCCATTATGTTTATAACACTGAATTTGATAAACATCTCCGATACAAATTTTCTTCATCTTATCACTCATTCCTAATTCCATTATAACCTCTTTTTATAAAAATGAAAAGAAAAACATTCCTTTATGAGGAATGTTCTATTTTAAATATTCGATTGCCTGTTTTAACTGATTATCTTTATCTTCGCTTGGTTCTTGATAGTAAGAAGGATCTAACTCTACATACATATCTGCTTTAATCCCTGTTCCGTTAATCCAATTTCCTTGAGAAGTAAGCCACTTTTTCGTAGTAAATTTATATTGTTCTCCATTTGGTAAAGTAATTAATTCTTGCACAGTTCCCTTTCCATAACTTCCTGTACCGATGACTGTAGCATGCAAGCACTCTTGTAAAGCAGAAGCCATAATTTCAGAAGCAGAGGCACTATTTTTATTAGAAAGGATAACAATAGGATATGTTTTATTCGCTTTTCCTTTAGCATATACCTTTTCAATTCCTGTTTTACTCTCTAACTGATAAATAATGTTCGTTTTATCTAAAAATAAATCAAGCATATCACTTACAACAGATAAATGACCACCACTATTATCTCTTAAATCGATAATAAGGGAATCAATTTTTTGATTTTCTAAATTTTCTAATTCCTTTTTAAATTGTTCATAAGTATTAGCTGCAAAAATAGAAACTCCTAAATAGCCAATTTTTTTACCATCTTGTTCAAAAATCTTTGAAAGAACAGATTCAATAATAACATCTTCACGTTTAATAGAAATTTCAATATTTTCTCCATTTCGAACAACACGAAGTAAAAAATCCGTTTGAGGTCCTTCTTTAATATAATCAGAAAGAGCAGAAGGAAGTTGCCCTTCTAAATTCATATCATTAACAGCAACAATAACATCTCCAGGAAGAATTCCTGCTTTTTCTGCTGGTGAGTTTTTAAATACAGAAACAACTTCTATATTATTATCATCGTTATTTACAATTTGTACCCCAATACCACGATAATTTCCTGTAAGTAAAATATTGAAATTTTCACTTTCTGCCTCATCCATATATACAGAATGTGGATCATCAAGAAACTCTAACATACCATTAATAGCAGCTTTCATCAAATCAGAACGATTAATATCTTTATAATAATGGTTTAAAATATATTGATAATTATAAATAAATTCCTCATATTCTGCTAAATCATCTGCATTGGAACCAATCGTTAGTCTTCTACTTTTTCCAATAGAAAAACCAATTAATAAAGCTACGAAACAGGTAATGAAAAGCAATACAACAACTTCAACTACACCAAAAACTTCTGTTTTTTTGCTTTGAGGTTCTTTTTCATTCATTGCATTTCTTTTTTCTAAAGTAGGAAGATTATCCTGTTTTTTTAAGGATGCTTCTTCTTTTTCTATCTTTTTTTCTATTTCTTTTTCAAGTATATTTTGAGGTTCTTTTTCTTCTTTTAAAACAACTTTTTTTTCTAGTTTATGAGAAGATGTATCATCTTTTACTTTTTTAACTTTTGTATCCACCTTTTCTTCTATAATTTTACTATTTATGTCTTTTTTCGCATTTTTACTCTCTATACTCTTAGTTGCTTTTTTTACCCCAGTTGAACTTTTTGGATTTTCTTTCTTCGTAGAAGTTGCTGAAACAGTCTTTTTTTCTTTGACATTACTCGCTTTAGGTGTTTCAGTCTTTTTAGTAGTATTTCTTTTAGTTGGATTTTTCTTTTGTGGTTCTTTTTTATTACTTTCTGATTCCATAAAATGCCTCCTTATATTACATACATTATTATAATACCATACTTTAATAGGAAACACACCATAAATTCCTTTTTTATACAAAAATTCACAATAATATCACACACAAAAAGCAATTTTAAAAATAAAGATAAGAAAAATAAAAGTTTCCCTCTTACATAAAGAGAAGACTTTTATTTTTTTAAAAGCATAATTCCCTAATGAATTTTGCTCAACTGCAAAACTATTCTATATTTCCAAAAAATTATAGAGTCATAAAATTTATTGTAATGTTCTTTTCTAATAACTAGTATTGAGAGAGTGTATAAGGATCAGAACTGTTTCCAGTTCCTCCTGTAACACGAACATTCGATTTCAAATACAAAACAGGACGAATTTCATTAGCACTATTTAATAAAGTGCTTGAATATTTACTACCAATTATAACCGCTCCTCCATAACCAATAAGATAGGCATATTTCGTATAACTTGAAGAAGGCGTAAGTGTCCACTCATTACTTCCTAATTTTAACCAATTATATGTACATTCCGAACTATCATAATTAAGAAGCGATTTGGATGTTGTAGCACAACCACAGGCATAGGCATAATCGGATGCACTCATGAGTCCTATATAACCTGTTGCGATTGTCGAGGTAGAACCTTTCCCATTTTTACTTCCTTCATAATTATACATTGTAGAAGCTCTAACAGAGGAGTTAGAATATCCTCCAACCCTCCATGTACCATTTTGTATCATTGGTCTATAATAATCCTCTATCGAATTATAATAACTTGTATTTAAATACTGATATAAACTACTACTTTTCCAATCATTGGAAGTAGTACTACCATTCCAGGCTGACTTTCCTAATGATGAAGATTTTATGATTTTTACATCCCCATTTATGATTCCTATAATTCTCCATAATTCATTATTGAATCTTACATAATTATTAACACTGGAACCTACATATCTTTTATTCCCGTTGGGGTCATTTGTTGAAGTGGCTGGATCCTTTGAAACAACCTCATAAATCGTTGGATCCGCATTAGGTGGCTGCGATAAATCACATACATCACTTTTTTTTGTTGAGTAAAGACTAACAAATCCGCTACTAATATTTTTGTAAAGATCTATTGTATAATTATGACAAAAAGCATCAAACCAATTATCTATATTTTCTAATTTTGCATCATCACCTACAAGATTCTCAAAATATTGGTTTATTGTTCCATTTGTGACAACTTTTTGCCATTCACCATCTATAAATTGATAATAGTCACCCGTTGTATAAGTTGAATTAGGTCTGTAATAGCTTGGTATAGAAAGTTTTCTCTTCGTGGCATCATCACTATAATGTTCCATAATTCCCATTCGAGTATCGCTTAAATAAACATGCTCTGTTGAATCTCCTTTAAATTTAAAGTATAAATAATAAGAATAAGGATTTGTCTCAATAATTCCCTCTAAAGAGGCAACCTTCCATATGGCATATAAAGTCAAATCTTGATCCTCACCCACAAGATCTCCTCCTATATAGGAAGGCGTTAAAGCATCTTCTGTCAACCCCCAGCCAATAAATGTCAACTTTCCTTTTGTTGGAATTTGTTCTACTACTTTATAAGGTAAATTCTCTATTTTTGTCCCATTTGGAATTTCTCCTTCTCCTCCATTTAAATCATATGTAATTGTAAATGC
>CAMSXY010000111.1 GCA_947065955.1 uncultured Caryophanales bacterium
CGCTCTTCCGATCTCATACACATACGAAATTACAAAAGTAGAACTTACTGAAAGAGAAATACCTATATTAGAAAAAGGGAAAATTGATATTGATACCTTAGAATATCATTTCGGTAAAATTTATAGATTACATAACATAAATTTTAATCCTTTTTCTACTGATATTGATGATAAAAATTTTCCATATATAGAGGAAATAAAATATGGAGATGATTCGTTAATTATAAAGGGTAAAATTACTCAAGGAAATAATTCAATTCTGTACGATGAAGAATTTAACACTAATACGATGAAACTAAAAAGCTTATCCCTTTATGAAGATAGTTCTAATAGTACAGAATTTACAAACAAAATCTTATCTAACGTAGCATTTATGCGTTTTTTAATATTAATACTGATCAACGTTTAGAAATGATTCAAATTTTATTAAGAAAAGATATTGAACCAAGACAATGTATTAAGATTGGCGATTGGTGTATTTCTTCTAACTCGAGAAGTATACTTAACTCTTATCTTTTCATTAAACAATAGATACTTCTTATGAAGTATCTTTTTTTATAAAAATACTGTATAAAAAATTTTTCTTAACTTACCAAAGATAAAGAAAATATACTATTTTATTTTTAACACTACAAGCAAATATATCAATTATATATTATATTGCCAATTCTATTTCAAATTTTATAATGAAAAATCCAATTTGATTACTTCTTGAATTATAAAAAAGATAATGTCTATTCTGATAAATGTATAGTTTTAGAAATTAAAATTGTTATTACTAATCTAAATTACTCTTAATATTTTCAAAAACCTACTTATTAGTATTTTTATTATATTGGTATAGTAAATGGAAAGACCCCTGTTTGTTTTGTTTTTTGCTCGATTCTATCGATTACAGTTCCTTCATCTGTATGGACATAAACTTCTATTTCCGTTGATTTTTTTTCATATTGGCTCATTGCACTTACCACGGCACTATATATTGCACTAGCTATTTGAGATTGATTTAAGACTTCCGTTCTACCATTGATATGTCCTACTATTTCAGCACCATGTTCCCCAGCAACAAACATACTTCCATGAGAAGGAATTCCTCCATCAGCATATTTTGCTATATTTCTCCATGATCCTTTTGAAAAGACCCCTCCATTTTCTTTTTTTTCAAAAATAACATTTATTCCTTTCAGCCAACTTTGGAAAATACCTCCATTATTGTCAATTTCTGTTTTTAATCTGCTAAATGATGATACACTACTGTTGATTTTCTCTTTTAAACCAGTAAGCCAATCTTTTATATCATCAATAATAACTTTCACTCCCCGTTTCCATGTTTCCCAATAACCCCCGTTATTCATAATTTCTATATGTAAATTTTTAAATGGATCTATAAAGAAGCCACCTAGCGTCTCGCCAATATTCGTAATAATGGATTTTGCTCCTTGTTTCCACATTTTCCAATAGCCTCCACTTTCGATTATTGCATTATGTAAATTAATAAATGGATTAACAAAGAAATTTCCTAATTTCGTTCCAACGTCATCAAGGATCAGGTGCATTCCTTTTTTCCATGTATTCCATATTCCACCATTTTCTTCAATATATGGTTTCATTTCCTACCATAATTTATTAATTGAAACACCAGCTTGAAATACCAAATCAATGGCCGTAACTAATAATGTTAAGGTTAGATTTTTAGTCATCATATATGTACTCATATCTAATCCAATTGAACTAGTTATTCCCTGAATATTTATTGCCAGATCAGGTCCGTTTCTTAACTGTTTAGATATAGCATCTATATTATACATAAGACTTGTAAACAGTATTGTTAATCCCATTGTTTTTTCAAAATTTTTAGAAAAAGATTCTTGAGATAAATTATTAAAAAATTCTATCACTGATTTGCTAAATTTCCAACTAATCATTGTTATAGCAATTAATTTTACAAAATCATATATTTTTTTCAAATTATTGTAGCCATCTTGTAATTTAAAAGTTACTTCTCCGATTAATGGATTTATCTCTTCCGTAAATCCTAACCATTCCATTATTTTATCACGTATCTCTGTTGCTTTTGCTCTTACTTTTTCCATTCCATTATCATACCCTTGAATGGATTCTAATAATTTTTTATCTATACCACTATTTACTATCCCCGTATTCGGTGTACTACTATTCGTATCTTGATTTATATTATGTATTTCATCAAAGCCTAAAGTCTGCCTTTTTAATTCTTTTATCGCCTTATGAGCTTTATTTGCATTTTCTTCTATGGTGTTATATGCATTTGCTTGTTCTGTAATCCCAGAAATTTCACTCTTTATTTCTACCCCAAACATAGCGATACTTCTTTTATAACCATCAAAATACCATTTATGTAGGGCAAAATATTTGAAAAAGCTCCTATAAATAAATTAGAAACTGCCATTTTAGTCGCTGTTAACTGGTTGCTTAAGATCTTTAATTGATTCGAAGGAGATTCTATGGTTCTTGCTAAATTTCCCATAGCAAATTGTGCTTGATTTAGAGTTGCCAAATAACGAACTATTTGTCTTTCTCCTTCGGATAATTCTTCTGTTGTCTGCTTTATTCCTAAAGTATTTAAAATGGGAGTCAAAGAAGTATTTGAAATATCAATTCCATAAGAAAGTAAAGAATTTGTATCTCCATTATAGATTCCTTCCTTTAATGCTTCTTTCACCTCTTTTTCCTCAGCATGAAAGAAAGAAGAAAGGTCATATACCAACTTGATAGTTGTTTCAGACATTACCTTTGCATACCCCTCTTCCATTCCAGAAGAAGTTGCTAAAGATTGATACATACTTTGGATAGATAAGGTATCTGCCTTATTGGTTCCAAATGCATCATGCATTTTATTTTGAAATTGTGTTGCTTCTTTTCCTACCTTTGAAAATGTTTGTACACCATTTTTTTCTACATTATGAAATACTACATCAAAAAGGGATAATTGTTTTTGAAACGCAAATCCTTCCTCCATCCAAAAAGCCGTTTGAGTGGTTATTTTTTTCGCACTATTATAAATCCCATTTAAAGATATATTTTTTCCTAAATTATGGATACTATGGGTTGCTTTTTCTGTAGATTTTTTTAAAAGCTCTACGGATTTTGAAGATTGTCCCATGCTGGTACTTGCTTTTTTTTCTATTCTTCCTAACTCTAAATAGATATTGGTTAATACATTTTCTGTATTTACTAAACTTTTTAACAATCGATTTACTTCTATTGTTGTATTTTTTAAGTTTATTTTTGTATTTTGCTTTATTTGGTTATTTTCTTTCATTTTTTTCACCTACCTTTTTATTTCCCTTCTGGTAAGTGCTACTTTTAATTTTATTTATTTGTAAGATTCTCGCTTTTAGATCCGCTTTTTGCATTTCGTATTCTTTTTGTTTTTCTTCTTTTGTTAATTCCTTGTTTTTTTCAAAACTATAAGGTTTTTTAGAATATTCTACTTTGGTTTTGCTAAAAGCATTACATAATGAAACACTGATCGCTTCTTGAAAATACGCCCCTTGAAGCCATGCATTGTTGTTAAAAATTTCTTGATTTTCTTTTAACTTTTGATAATAAGAAAAACGGTATGCCCAGAATAGGTCTGGGGTTTCTTCCCAAAACTCTTTTACAGTCATACCGTATGTAATTGCCATAGGCAATAAATCATAAAACCAATCTGTTAAGTTTTTATATTTTTTACCTTTTTCTTCCTCTATGCTTCGAGGATCTCTAATTCTTCGTTCTTCTTTGAACTTGTATCGGCTAGGGCATTCATAAAAGTTGCATATTCTTCGATAGCAAATTTAATCACTTCTGTAACTTTATGTTTTTGTTCATAGGTTTCTAATAATTTGATCGCTAAAGACGGATTTACTTCTTTATGATTGGCAATAAATAAACTAGTCCAAAGCATATCATAATATGTTACTGGTTTTTTATCAAAATCTTGAATCGAAAAGCCACTAGCTTCTAACCATTTAATTGACAAATGGTGCTAGTATAGATATATAGACACAAAAAACTTTAGTAATGGTATAC
>CAMSXY010000112.1 GCA_947065955.1 uncultured Caryophanales bacterium
TCTTATACTTGACTCCTTGTTCTAAACTAGAAAAAGTCTTCGTAGATAGATTTTCCGTCAAACTATCTCCACTTACCCAAGTTGCATGTTCGATATCTTCATTTTCCCTCACAATTCGGTACTCGTGTTTCCTTATAAAACTTTCCTCTTCTAAGTAACTGGTGTACAGTTTTATAGAATTTGTTGTTACCTCGTTTGTAACACTTATGATCAAAGGAGGTGTTTCATCCAATAAATCGCAAGTTCCCTCTACAATTTTTAAGTTGTCACTCGTTCCACTTGCACAATAAACTCCATTACTTACCGTTTCCACTTTAATAGAATCTTCTTTTCGGTAAATTTCTCCTGATACAAATGTACTTTTATTGGTTATATCCAAATCAAAGATACTTAGTTCCTCCCTAATCGCAAACCCATGTTCGGCCTCATAATTCGTATAGGCATGAAAAAGACTTAGGGTACTTGCTTTAAAAGCCCCTAATCTACTTTCTTTTATCACACCATTTATCATAGGAATCGAAATAAGAGCAATAATCCCTAGTATTACAATCACCGCTAATAATTCAATTAAGGTAAATCCTTTTTTCTTCATTCTCTACACTTCCTTTAGGTTCAATTTATCATAAATAACTCACCTAAAAAAAAAGAAAAAAAGACATAACTTTAAAAATTATGCCTTTTTAAATAAGAAATCAATCGTAATATTAGTATATTACATTTCACTCTAAATTTTCCTTACAAGGAATCTTTAAATGCTCATAAGCCTTTCTTGTAACAATTCTACCACGAGTTGTTCTTTTTAAAAATCCTCTTTGTAATAAATACGGTTCATAAACATCTTCTATTGTTGTTTGTTCTTCTCCAATAGAAGAAGCAATCGCTTCAATTCCAACAGGACCTCCATTAAATCTTTCAATAATAGCCTTTAACAAATTGTAATCTGTATCATCTAATCCTTCACTGTCCACTTTTAAACGATCCAACGCAACTTTTGTTATTTTTAAATCAATAATTCCATCCCCAATAACCAAAGCATAATCTCGAACTCTTTTAAACAAGCGATTTGCAATTCTTGGAGTCCCTCTGCTTCTTCTTGCAAGCTCATAAGCAGCATCTTCCTCTATATCACATTCCAATACTTTACTTGTGCGCTTTACAATAGTTGTCAATTCATCAATTGTATAATATTGTAATTTTGAAATAATTCCAAATCGATCTCGGAGAGGACTTGTTAAATCACCAGCTCTTGTTGTTGCTCCTACTAATGTAAAAGGAGGAAGATCTATTTTAATGCTTTTGCTAGAAGAATCATTTCCAACAACAATTTCTAAAGTGAAATCTTCCATTGCAGAATACAATATTTCCTCAATATATCTTGGAATTCGATGAATTTCATCAATAAACAAAACATCTCCTGGCTCTAAACTAGATAAAATAGCCGCCAAATCACCACTTTTTTCAATAGCTGGCCCGCTTGCAGTTTTAATATCTTTTTCGAGTTCATTGGCAATAATAAAAGAAAGCGTAGTTTTACCAAGTCCCGGAGGTCCATACAAAAGAACATGATCTAGAGACTCCTCCCTCATTTTAGCCGCCTTAATAAAGATATCAAGATTTTCCTTTACCTCTGTTTGCCCAATATAATCTTTTAAAAATCTTGGTCTAATATTAGATTCTAAAACATCTTCCTCTAGTTTTTCATTTGTAATCATTCGCTCATCCATAGTTCACCTACTTTAGTAAAAGTTTTAATGCTTCCTTAATTTGTTGTTCAATTGGATTTGATTTTGAAATATTTGGAAGAACCTTTTTAATATCTTGTGGTTTATATCCTAATGCTTTTAAGGCATCCATTAATTCTTCTTCTTTTTCTATACTATTATTATTCTCTTTTTCTACAAGATTTCCCTTCAAATCTAGGATAATTTGTCGGGCTACTTTATCTCCGATCTTAGGAAATTTTTTTAAATATAAAATATTTTCTCTTTCAATAGCATCTACAATTCCATCAATAGAGCCAACCGCAAGCATGGGAAGTGCCATTTTACATCCAAGTCCTTTAACACTAATTAACCTTAAAAATAAATCCCTTTCTTCCCTTAATTTAAATCCATACAAACTAATTTCGTCTTCTCTAACATATTGATATGTATAAAGTATATATTCTTCTTGAACTGTAAAAGAATAGGGATTCCCAGTGTAAATTTTATAACCAATTCCATTTACTTCCAGTGTAATAAAACTACTTTCTATTTCTGTTACAATTCCTTTCAAATATGAATACATATTATCACCATATTCATTATAGCAGAAACCAAAAAGAAAAGAAATATAAAACAAACATTTTTTCGTTTTTTAAAACAGGCTGTGTTATTTAACAAGCCTGTTTTTTTACGATTATATTTTATTTTCTTATTGGAAAAGATAATGGTTATTGCAAGATAAATGGATCAGAAGAACTTCCTGTTCCAGATAGAATTTTGACAGTCGATTTTAAATAAACGGTAGGTCTTACAGCAAATGCTCTTGTTAACCCATCCGTATGTCCAGCATACACTTGCCCATTACTATCTAGCAAATAAGCATATCTAGGATTATCTGAACTAGCGTTTATTAAATATTCAGGAATACCTAATTTTAACCAATTTGTACTGGTGCAAGTAGCATTGTTATAATTAAGTAATGTTTGTGTTCCACTAGAACATCCACTACTTGCATAACCATAATCGGAAGCACTCATAAGTCCTATATATCCTGCTGCTGTTGTAGAAGAAGCACTTGATGCTTTTGTATCTTTTTCACATTGATACATCGCATCAACACTCTTTGCTGTTGTGGAACATCCTCCTATTTTCCAGGGTGCATTCTCTACCATCGCTTTATAAGTTGCATTTAATCCATTATAGTATGTTGTATTCAAATAATTATATAAACTACTAATTGGCCAATTATTCAAATTGGTACTATTCCATTCCCTATTTCCAATTGAGGTAGCTTTTATAATTTTTATTTTTCCACTAAACGTTCCAATAATTCTCCATAATTCTCCGTTAAAAGATACATAGTTATTTGGATTAGCCCCTGCGTATCTTTTATTCCCATCTGGATCTACTGTTGGTCCATTAAGGCAATTATTACCATTTCTTGTTGTATAGATACTTATTGTCCCCGTAGTATTATTTTTATATAAGGTCATAGTATAATTATAACAAAATTTATCAAACCAATTATCGATATTTTCCAATTTAGCATTATCCCCTGATACATTCGTAAAGTAAGAATTTAAATTACCATTTGATTTTAATTTCTTCCACTCTCCATTTACAATTTTATAATGATCCCCAACCGTATAGGTAGAATCTGGTCTATAATAGCTTGGTATAGAAAGCTTTCTTTTTGACGCATCATCGCTATAATGTTCCATAATTCCCATCTTTGTATTACTTAAGAATAAATGTTCTTCATTATCTTTAAACTTGAAATATAAATAATAGGAATATGGATTATTTTGTATAAGAGACTCTATAGTTATTTTTGACTTCCATATCGCATAAAGCGTTGTGTTAGAAGAAAAACTATAACTTGTTCCTGCATTATGACTTACGGTTGTTACCCCCGTTCCAAATCCTTGGAAATTATAATTCGTTCTCGTAAATCCATTACTATTAAGCTTAATACTACAAGTAGTATTTGCATTGTACATCGTACAACTTTGTGCAGCTGTTGAGCCTCCTGTTGCTCCATTTCCATTATAAGTAATTGTTACTGTTTTCTTTTGGAGTCCATAATACGTTCCTCCATTAGAGGTATTCGATAATGTAATGGTTCCAGAGGCAGCTACGGTTGCAGAGGTTGCCGTACTTGCTGTTCCAAAACCATTTCCTGTGTAGCCACTAACTGGTGTGATTGTTGGTGCACTAATGGTACAAGTTGCTCCTGTTGACCAAATCGTACATCCATCCGTTGTTTTCGAAATGCTGGATACACTTCCTTTATTAAAGTTCC
>CAMSXY010000113.1 GCA_947065955.1 uncultured Caryophanales bacterium
CACAAGGATGAACACTCTTTCCCTACACGACGCTCTTCCGATCTGGAAATTCTTCTACAATTCAAAACGTTTTAAAAGAAGAAAAAAAGAAAGAAATACCAAAAGAAGCAGAAATGGACAAAAGTTTTTTTACAACAAGTGTTAATTTTTCAAATGATGATTTTGAAATAGAGGATGAAAAACCAAAAAAAGACCACAAAATTGTTTCTAAAATTCTTGTTATTTTATTATTTGTGGTTGTTGCTCTGGCAGAAATTTTTATTGTGTTTAAATATATTGTATAAAGTATCGATTTGATACTTTTTTTATTATATTTTTTTAAAAGTTAACCATACTATAATTAGAAATTTGGTGATAATATGTTAGAAAATGCAGAAAGCGTTATTAAAAGATTAAAAAAAGAGACAAATCATCTTTCTGATATTGTGTATCGTGAAAAATTTATTAAAAAGACAAAAATTTACATTGTTTATAATGAGCCTTTGACGTCTAGTGATAAAATTAGCGATTTTATTATTCGAAGTTTAAGTCAAATTTCTTCTCATCATTTGCGTGCAGAGGATCTTTTACATACGATTCAAAATGATATTAGTAATTTTAAAGTAGAAATTATTGAAAAATATGATGATTTATGTCTTTATTTACATCGAGGGTTTACAGCTATTTTAATTGAAGGTGAAAAGCATGCTCTTGTTTTGGAGACAAGAGCAGATATTAAAAGAGGAATTTCCAATCCTCAAACAGAAAATACGTTAAGAGGTGCTAAGGATTCTTTGGTTGAAGATTATCAGACGAATATTGCTCTTATTAAAAAACGTATTAAAACAAATGACCTTTGGATTGAAAATTTAGATATTGGAAAATATACACATACTCTGATAGGCGTTTTATCTATTCATGGGGTTGTAAAAAACGATCTTCTGGATAAAGTTGTTAAAAAGTTAGAGAAAATTGATATTGATGGTATTGTGAGTAGTGATATGATTAAAAATCTTATTGAAAAGGAAAATAAAAGTGTTTTTCCAACAATACAAACTACGGAAAGACCAGATACAATATCAAGAGCCCTTTTAGCAGGGAAAATTGTTATTATTGTGGATAATAGTCCTTATGCTCTTATTATTCCGGGGGTATTGAATGATTATTTTAAGACTATGGAAGATGTATATGGAAAAAGTCTAAATGTAAGTTTTACAAGGATTGTTAAGGTTATTGCTTTTTGGATTGCCCTTTTAGGGCCAGGAATTTATATTGCTTTAATTACTTATAATCAAGAGATGATCCCAACGGATCTTTTGGTTAATTTCGCAATTCAAAGAGATAGTGTTCCTTTTCCAGCTTTCTTTGAAGCTTTGATGATGATGCTTTCTTTTGAAATTTTAAGAGAAAGTGATCTTCGGGTTCCTAGTTTTACAGGAAGTGCCCTTTCGATTGTTGGGGCTCTTATTTTAGGAGAAGCAGCTGTCAATGCTGGGATTGTTTCTCCTATTATGATTATTGTAGTAGCTATTACCGCAATCAGTTCTTTACCTTTTACAGAAGTGGATTTAATTGCTGCTCTTAGATGGTATCGTATTTTATTTATGGTGGGTGGGTCTTTCCTTGGCCTTGTAGGAATTGTAGTTGTCTTTATTTATTTTATTACAAAATTAGCAAGTACAGAATCTTTTGGAAAACCTTATCTTTTACCTTTTGCGCCTTTCGAATCGATTGGGTTTAAAAATAGTTTTATCAAATTTCCAACTTCTAAATTAAGAAAAAGAAGTCCTTATCTTTCGGACAATACAACACGTATGAAGGAGGTTTCACATGAAAATAATTAAGTTATTTTTATTAGGATCTTTGCTTTTTTTCTTTACAGGTTGTTATAACTATAGAGAGCTTAATCAACTTGCGATTACTAGTGCGATTGGAATTGATAAAACAGAAGATGGATATAAAGTAACTGTACAAGTGATTAACACGCAAAAACAAGGTTCTGGATCTAATTCCAGTGGAGAGCAACCCCAGTTTTTTGTGTATGAAAATGAAGGAAAAACTTTACAAGAAGCTTTTCGTTACTTGATTTTAGAATCTCCTCGAAGACTTTATGTTAACCATACCGTTCTTCTTTTAATGAGTGAAGAAGTCGCAAGAGATGGAATTTTGAATGTTTTAGATTTGTTTTTTCGAGATTCTGAATTTAATAAGCAATTTTTGACAGCTGTTGTAAAAGAATCTAGTGCGAGGGATGTTCTTACTATTTTAACTCCTTTGG
Source organism: uncultured Caryophanales bacterium (assembly GCA_947065955.1). Lineage (GTDB taxonomy): Bacteria > Bacillota_I > Bacilli_A > RF39 > UBA660 > CAMSXY01. Next base: position 2,258 of record CAMSXY010000113.1, read on the forward strand.
AAACATTAAATTCTAAGAATTTAAAGGACAGTATTCTCACGGATAGTAAGTTTTTAGGGGTTGCTGAGGAAATCTCTTTAGAAAATTTTATGGATCATTATTTGAATGATAAAAAGGATGGAATTTTACCTGTTATTGAATTAATTGGGAATGCAGAAGAGGGGGATAAAGAAGATAATTTAAAACAATCTGCCCCTAAAAATTCTTTAATTTTGAGTGCGATGGCGGTTTTTAAAGAAGATAAAATGGTTGGATATCTAACGGAAGATGAGAGTTTGATCACTTCCTATTTAAAAGATAAAATTCATAATACTATTATTACAGGAAGTTGCGAAGATGGTGGAAATGTTGCAGTTGAAATTGTTAAATCCAAAACAAAATTTGATGTGGGAAAGGATTCGAATAAGTTAAAAATTTCGGTAGAATCCTCTGGAAATATTAATGAAATTACTTGTCAGATGGATCTTACAAAAAATGAGACAATTCAAAAATTAGAAGAATATTTTGAAGAGCAATTGAAAGACCAACTTTTTAAAACAATTTCTTCTGTTCATGAACAATTTAACAGTGATATTTTTGCTTTTGAAGATATGTTTTATAAAAAAAATCCTTCAAATTATTATAAATTAAAAGAAGAGTATAAAGAAGAATTTCTTAAAAATATTGATTATGAAATTGAGGTTAAAATTAATTTACTAGCTAAAGGAAATATAATTGAGGTGATACATTGATTAAAGGGAAAATAAGTTGTTTGCAGTTAAGTAGTATGGTTATTATGGGACTTCTTTCTTCTTTTACAGGTGTTGGATTTTATTCCATTGTTCGTTCTGCAGGTATCGATGCTTATATGTCTCCTTTGATTGCAGGAATTTTTGGACTGCTTCCTCTTTTTGCTTTTCTTTTCCTTGTGTCCTATGAACCAGATCTTCCTCTTCCTTTAAAAATTAATAAGTTATTTGGAAAATATTTTGGTTTTGTTCTAAATGCATTTATTGTTTTAGTCGTTTTAGTTACAGGTGTTTCTACTATGTTTAATTTGACAAATTTTATTGTATCACAGTTTCTTCCTGAAACACCTACTTTTGTTGTTGGCCTCTTTTTTTGTTTTGTTATTGTATATGTAAATATAAAAGGGATTGAAACTTTATCACGAACTTGTTTTATTCTTGCGATTTTGAGTCTTGTTTTACATGTGATTACAGTTTTTGGACTTCTTCCAACTGTTGAAATTTCTAATCTAAAACCTTTTTTGGAACATGGTATTGGAAAACCTATTGTTGGGTCCTTTTATATTTTATCTTTAAATATTTCTCCTTTGCTTATTTTATCTATGATTCCAAAAAATCAAGTTGTGGATATTAAAAATTATACCAAAGCTGTTATTATTGGTTATGTAGTTGCGATTTTCTTTATGAGTCTTATTAGTGTAGTTACGCTAGGAAGTCTGGGAATTCATCTTGCGAAGATTTATCAATATCCAGAATATATTGTTTTAAAAAGAATAAATTTCTTTAATTTTTTGGATCGTATTGAAAATATTATTATCATTCAGTGGATTTTTGATTTGTTTTGTTTTTTAAGTTTTATTGTTTTTTATGTATCGAATGCGATAAAGGTTGGAAACAAAAGTCGTTTATTACCTATTTCTATTGCGGCGATTCTCCTTTTTGCTTCGCAAAAGTTTTTTCGAAATAAT
>CAMSXY010000114.1 GCA_947065955.1 uncultured Caryophanales bacterium
CTCCTCCTCCAGATCCACTTCCTGCGATAGAAGAGTTACTTCCTGCTGCTTTTACCTCACTATTTATTGTTAGAAATGTTATTAAAAGAAAAATCCATATTATACTTTTTTTCATACAATCACCTCAAAAATTAAACTTATTTTTTTTGTTTAAATGATAAATAGATATGGAACAAATTACAATAATTGTTATTAAAACTCCATAATAATATTTTAATAAAAATTTCGTAAAATAATCAAACATACTAAGTGTTCTTTCCTCGGTTGGAATGATAGTAGGTTCTTTTTGTAGTGAATTTTTATATTTATCAATTTCAGAAGAAAATTTTTCATAACTTTTAATAGTATGCGTTGTCCATTTTTGACATAATGAATATTCTTCTATTCCCTCACATAATGGATCATTGTAATATTTATTATAATAAGGAATTGAAATATATTTAATCCCAATTAACTCGTCCTTGCATTCTTCTGTATTTCCATAAACAAGATAGCGAATATCTTGACCTGCAGATAAATTTTTTTCTACATATTCTCCTAAATTTTCTCCTTTATGTGTTATTTTATCTCCTGTTAAGTTGTTCACTAAATAAAGATCTTGTGGAATATTGGTAAAAGTTAGTTTAAAAGAAATAGTATCTTTTTCTTCGTAATCATAGCTTACATGAATATTATTGAAAAAATTTTTTAAACGTGTACTACTTTCATAAGAACAAGCAGCCTGCACTTTATTTATAAAAAGAAAGCTAATTATGAATATCATACCTATTTTTTTCCTCATATTCCCACCATCTATCAATTTCATTATAACATAAGATATTTCTTTCTTGTATCTATTTTCTTTAAAAAACATATCCTTTACAATTAAAATGTGTTTTTATTTTAAGATATATTCATATTTTTGATCTCTTAGTTCGAAAAGTAAGGTTATTTTTTCTGCCTTTTCGATTTCTTTTAAAACTTCTATATAATAAGTATTATTTAACTTATGTTGTGGAATAACCTGCTTCCACTGAACTTTTTGTATCTTTTTTTCTCCATTTATTTCATAGGTGATTTTCCCAAATAAATTTATAAGATTATAAACGTCACTTCCTATGGAAGAATTGGTATCTTCCAGTACACCTGTTATTTTTAATAATGTTTTATCGTAAGTATTCATAACACTTGGTTTGATATATTCTTTAGAGTTATAACACTCTTTTTTGGTTACACAAAAAGTATAATTTCTTATAAAAATAGGTGCGATATCGATTTCTTTTATAAGTAATTTTCCTGTTTTTAAAATACTTTCGTTAAAATCGATAGGTTCTCCTACTGTATACGTTTTATTTTCATCCTTGTTAAAGGTTTCTGGATTTAGAGAAATCTTAATATATTTTGGTAATAAATTAGAACCAAAATTCTTTATTTCATTCATATAACCAAGAGTCATTTTTTCTTCTTTTAAAGAACTTGGTATCTCAAAAACAAGTAAATAATTTTCAAATGTATTTTTTAAAGGATCGTTTTCATAGGTTTTTCCAAGATCTATAAATTTGTCTTTATAAGTACTTGTATGTTTAAATTTTTGATCCTTAATAAATAAATCAAAATTTACAGTATCCAATACCCTTTCTATTGAAGAATTCGATTTTATTTTTAAATCTATAATAACAAAAGTATTGTCTGTTACTTTTTTTCCACGGTAATCTAAATTGGTTATATAAGACTTTTCTGCACTCATCATAAATTTTTCTGTTAAAAAGGCTTCATTTTCCTTATACGTTTTATTATAGATGGTTAAATTTATATACATCAAAAAACAAATAAGTCCTATAAAAAGAGAAGTTAACATATGAATCCAAAATTTATTTTCTACATAAAGATACTTTAAATGACGAATTTTTTGTTTAAATCTTCTTTTTACCTTATTCGTATTTAGATTAACATCTATTTCGAATTCCTCGTTATCTTTTATATCAATTTTTAATTCTTGAAGATCCTTTACAAAATCAAATTTTTTAATATCAAACCCCGTTGCACGAATAAAGGAGATAATGAGCATTCCAACTTGAATAAGAACATTAATTAATAACAAATCTCTAATAAAACGAGCCAGTTGAATTTCTACTAGCATTGTTTGCATTTTTAAAACGGTATTATAAGAATAATTATAAATAAAAATAGAATAAATCATAGAAAAAATTATGACAATATAAAAAGTAATAGGTTTTTCTTTTTTTACTAAAATCCAGAGAATAATTATTGAAAAAACAATTACAAGAAAAGGAAAAGCAAAAATTAATATATGAAATACCTTAGAAATTACCTCAGTATCTGAAATAATTTGTACACTTTCTAAATACTCATTGAAAAAGTGTAGAATGGTATTACTTTTATATAACAAATAGGAAATTAAAACAGTTAATATCGCATGCATTAATTTAAAATTTTTAATTAAAAATGCATATGGTTTTCTTAAAATCATAAATTCACTCCTATTCTTCTTTTTTTAGTATACAATAATTTGCTTAAAAAAAAAAGTTTTTTATAGGTATAAATAACTTTTTTGTGCATTTTTGTAAATCACAAGATAATTTTTTATTTTTTTAAATTTATTCGCATAACTTTTGGATTATCAATAAGAATTTTATCTTGTGGAAATATATCTTCATTCATAAAGAGATCTTGTTCTTGTTCAGTTTCTATAAAATCGGCTTGTATATTTAACTGATTTTGGTAATTTTTATCCATATAAGACTCAAATTCCTCTTTCAATTTTTGTTCTTCTAAAGGGTTTTCCTTTTCTGGTAAAGCATAAGATCCAAGGTCTTTATTCATTGTTTCAAATATAATTTTGTCTTGTTTGTCTTTTTTATAACGATAACTTCCAAACAAGATTCCTCCTAAAGCAATTGTTGTCAGTAAATTTTCCATAGGAAAAAGGCCTGCTATTGGAAAATAGAAAGCAACCATTGTAGATCCTATTCCAAACAAACAAAATTTTATGCTTTCAAGAAAACCAAATTCTTCATTTCGTATATGTTTAAAATTTCTTTTCAAAATACCTTTCTGTAATACGTTTTCATTAATTTCAGTATTTTTTTTAGGAACAAGATAGTTTTTTTTTAGTATGGTTTGTAATTTTTTTAATTCCTCTCGTGCTTTTTCATCCAATGTGTCTATTACATCAAATAAATTTAAAGTCACTAATACCTTTATAATAAATAAATTTTCTCCTTGACTTAAAGTTTCTTTTAATGTTTCATTACGCTTTTTTAAAATTTCCTTTTCTACTTCATAACGCAATTGTTCTTCATTTCGATCTACTTGTGATTTTGAAATGGAAAATTGTTCTAATTTTTGTTTTGATTTTGTTATTTTAGAAAAAATTGTTTGAACACTAAGCCCAATCGTCCCTGCTAGTAATGTAGGGGCATAGGTCAACGATATTCCTTGTAAAGAGAAAAAAGAGGCAAAACTTTCTATATTGATTGTAAACAGTACCCAAGGAATTAAAGAAAACATGGCAACAAAAAGCATTTTTGTTTCAAAACTATTTTCTATTAATACAGAAATTTTATGATCCAATTCTTGTATTTTTCTGTTATTTTGTTTTATTTCCTCCTGGATTGTTCCTTCAATTCGTTCTTTATTTTGTTTCATTTTTTTAAATTTTTTTTCTTTATCCTTATTTAAGTTTAGTTTTTTTTGTATTGCTTCTTTTATTTTTTCATAGTTTATTTTCATATATCCTCCTGTATTTTTATATTTTGTACAACCTAAAAAAATCCCTTTATATTCTATTGTTCATTATACACGAATTTAAAATAATGTAAAGAAAAACCTCTTTTTTTACTTTAAAATTCTGTAGCGTTACAATTGATGTGATACCTTTTAAGTACAAAAAAAAGCAATAAGTCG
>CAMSXY010000115.1 GCA_947065955.1 uncultured Caryophanales bacterium
ATAGTAAAACAGGGGGAACCTATTATGCATTAAACTCTAGAACACTTACTTGGAATTTCAATAAAAATACAGTAAGTAGCATTAGTGTAACAAGTAGAAGTTGTACTATTTGGTCAACAAGTGGAACATGTCAGGTAACAACGCCGACAATAACGGCTCAAACAAACTTTACGCAACAAGGATTTGGAACCGCAACAGGAAGTACAAGTGCAACGGTAGCACAAAATGCCAGTATGAGTTTGAGTAATAGTAAAACAGGGGGAACCTATTATGCATTAAATTCAAGGGTTCTTACTTGGAACTTTAATAAGAATACAGTGAGTAGTATTAGTGCGACGAGTAGAAGTTGTACAATCTGGAATGTAAATGCAAGTTGCATCATAACAACGCCAACGATAACACCACAAGCAAACTTTACCCAAAATGGATTTGGAGCCGCAGCAGGAAGTACAAGTGCAACCGTTGCGCAAAATGCAAGTATGACTTTAAATAATACGACTACAGGAGGAACCTATTATGCCCTTAATTCTAGAAGATTAACTTGGAACTTTAATAAAGGAAGTGTATCCAGTATTTCCAAAACAACGGATGGATGTACGATTTGGAGTGCAGGAGCTACTTGTACAATCAGTGCACCAACCATAACCCCTGTAAGTGGATACACTGGAAATGGTTTTGGAACAGCAAGTACGGCAACATCTGCAACGGTAGTAGCCTCTGGAACCATTACATTATCGAATACCTCTAATGGAGGAACGTATTATGGACTCCAAAAGAAAACAATCACGATTACTTATAATGGAAATGGAGCAACGAGTGGATCAACCGCAAGTCAGTCCTGCACCATGTATAATGCAAGTACTACTTGTAGTATTAAACTTAACAGTAATGGTTTCTTAAAAACAACTTATGAGTTTAAGGGATTTGGAACAGGAACAACAACCGTAAGTCATAATGCAGGAACAAGTTATAATTTTTCTAATAATACGACCTTATATGCCATCTGGGAGTTAAAGAGTCTTGCAGGGATCGTATCCAATGCCCCTTCCGTTATGAAAAATGACCCCGATGGAAATCCAAGGTATGTAGGGAAAGATCCAAACAATTATGTTAAATTTAATAATGAATTATGGAGAATTATTGGCGTATTCAATGGCCAAGTAAAAATAATTAGAACAAATATTCTATATTATACAGTCTGGGACCATAATCATAAAAATAATTGGGCAACTTCGAATATAGTTAAAATGAATTCAGATACTGGATTTTATGGAGACATTGATGAAATTAGTAAAAGTTATATTGATACAACCCATATATGGAATATCGGTGCAGGTAATGGGATTGGAACTAGAGAAACTATGTACAAAGAAGAAAGAGGGACAAAGGTAGCCTATGGAAATCCTACTACATGGAAAGGTGCTATAGGAACGATATATCCATCCGACTTTGGTTATAGTACTGGTGGGAATGTTTCTGAATGTTCAAATTTAAGTATGGGATTATGGGATAGCAATAATAATGCCAGAGATTTCTGTGCTAATTTAAACTGGATATTATCTATGATGGGACCAGGACCTACAATGTGGACAATGATACATGACATCTCGCTAACTAATGGTGTATTTATGATATCTAACAGAACTAATTATAGGCCTAATGCTAATAATTACAATATGGGGTGTGTTGCTAATGGTGTAGTATCGGATGCAGAACTCGCAGTATACCCTGTTGTTTATTTGAAAAGTAATGTCAAACTAGCAAGTGGAACAGGAACAAAAGAAGACCCATTTATCTTAGAAATGTAATATAAATGAATAAAATATGGATTTATTTTCTACTAAAAATCCTTTTTAAGCTATACTATTCTTTAGTAAAAAACTCTTTTAGCTCAATCCTTATTTTATATAAACTATAAAATTTAAGTGAAAAAGATATAATAAAACGAAGAAAGGCTATAAGCTAAATAAAAAGCACACACTTTCCTATTATAAAAGACCTTATTTTAAAAATATGGTCTTTTTTCTTTGTTTTTTTTAAGAGCCATTTATGCTAAATTATACCTAAAAGAAATATAGATTTTAAAATATCTTTGAGTTATAAAACAATATTATAAAAATAGATATTCCAAATAAAGAGTTACCAAATTTTTAAATAGAAAATATGCTTTATATAAAATATTTAGTAAAATATAACAATAATTAGGAGGAAAAAAATGAATAAATTATTAAAAGTAATAGAAAAAAATAAAAAAATAGTATTAGGCGTCATTATTGGGTTATCTTTAGGAGGAATAAGGGTTTTTGCGTCCACTATCTTAGCAAGCAAAGAAGTTTCTTATATAAAGGATTCTAATACAATCAATGTACAAGAGGCTATTGAGGAACTTTATGAACTCACAAAAGAAAATACCCCCTTAGGGCATATTATAGTTGAAAATGGTTTTCGCTATACGGGAGAAAATCCCAATAATTATGTTCTTTTTAATGATGAATTGTGGAGAATGATAGGGATCTTTGATGGAAAAATTAAAATTATAAGAAATGAATCTATTGGAAGCATCGAGTGGAATAGTAGTGACATCAATGATTGGCAGAAGAGTACACTATACAATTATTTAAATACAACCTATTATAATACTCTAAAAACATCAAGCAAAAATATGATAGAAAATGCAAATTGGAAAGTAGGCGGAGGAAGTACACCAAATCTCACCACACAAGAAATGTATGAAAGTGAAACCAGTACATCAACAGAAACTCCTTCTAACACAGTAACAGGATTTATAGGACTTATGAGTGCATCGGATTATGGTTATGCAAGCAGTGGCTGTTATCGTGGAGTTAAATTATTAGGATTTTATAATGAGGCGCCCTGTAAAAGTACGAATTGGTTAAATGAACAATTCCAAGAGTGGTTAATTACCCCCGTTTCTGCCTATAACTACGCAGTTTTTATGCGATATGATGATGGAAAAGTTAGCCCTGGAAATCATGTAACTTCTCAAACAGAGGTTAGACCTAGTTTATATCTAAAAAAAGAAGTATATATTATAAGTGGTTCAGGAACTCACACAAATCCTTATCGTTTAAAAATGCAGTAGTTTAAAAAATATAATCTTATTAGATAAAAAAAGAACGATGTAAAAAATTAGAATAAATAAAAGAAAATAAAAGAATTCATTAGAATTCTTTTATTTATATTTAAAAATAAACTTGTATTTTTTTTTTGAAATAGTATATAATGAAAAAGAAAAAAACGTTAAAAAAGGAGAAAAAGATGAAAAGTGTAATTGAAGTGCAAAACTTAACAAAAGAGTATAAAAATCTAAAAGCAATAGATGATTTATCTTTTAATGTTATCGAAGGAGAAATTTTAGGGCTTTTAGGTCCTAATGGAAGTGGAAAATCCACCACAATGAATTGTATTTTATCTTTGCTTTCTTTTCAAAAAGGAAGTATCAAAATATTTGGAAAGGAAATGCATCCTAACGCTTATGAAATTAAAAAGGATATTGGCGTTGTATTTCAAGATGTAGCAGTTTTTGAAGAATTAAGTGTTTTTGAAAATATTGAATACTTTTGTGGTCTTTATATAAAAGATAAAATAAAACGAAAAAAGTATGTAGAGGATGCAATCCATTTAGTAGGATTAGAAGAATTTAAAAAATTTTTTCCTAAGCAACTTTCAGGAGGACTTTTAAGAAGACTAAATATTGCCTGCGGAATCGCACATAAACCAAAAATTATTTTTTTGGATGAACCAACCGTTGCTGTCGATCCTCAAAGTCGAAACAATATATTAGATGGAATTAGAACCTTAAGAGACCAAGGTGCTACAATTGTGTATACAACACACTATATGGAAGAAGTAGAACTTTTATGTAATCGAGTTATTATTTTTG
>CAMSXY010000116.1 GCA_947065955.1 uncultured Caryophanales bacterium
CTAATAAAAATGGTCCTAAAATCATCATCAAAATAAGAGGAACAATAAAAATAACAGAAATAATACTAATTTTATTTGGTATTTTATTAATTTGCCCCTTAATCTCTAAAACTTGCTTATCTCGCAAAAATTCAATTTGATTATACATAGTATCTAAAATACTACTTCCAAACACATCCGTTTGTGTAATATTTAAAATAATATTATTGACGGTCTCAGAAGGAATCCTTTTTTTCATATTTTCAAGAGCCTCAATCAAAGATTTCCCAAACTTTAATTCAAACATCGTTTTTTTAAACTCATCTGATATCTCTGATTGAACATGAAAGCAAGCAACCTCAAGTGCATTCTCCAGATTTCTTCCAGATTCTAAAGTAAGTGTCAAAATCTCAAAAAAATGTAAAGCCTCATGATCAAGTTTTAAAGCCCTTTTCTTAAGTGGGGAAGTAATGAACACATAATAGAAAAAATAATAATACAAAATCGTAAAAACAGGCGCATAAATATATCCCAACTTCATAGTACATAATACGAAAACAAAAACCAAAATAGACGTTAAAACACGAATATTCATAAAATGAATAGCATCAAATCTCTTTTGCTCCCCAAGCATACCTAATTTTAAAGAAATTCTTTCAATATCTTTAGTTCGATAAAGTTTTCGAATAACCTTAGCCTCTTTCATATTCTCACATCCTTACCTTCATAATCTTTTGAACAAAGAAAACATAAATAACATAATAAATAACCATAAAAAGGACAAGAATAATGCCGATAGGAGAAGAGAAAAATGGCATAAAATAACCTGGATTTACTAAACTGATAAATAAAATAAATAAAAAAGGTACTAAAAACAAAACCCATACAATAATTCTAGAACTCCCTGTTAAAGATAAAAGTTCTAATTTAAGTTTCTTTTTATTAAAAAGAGATTTTTCTATAGAAGAAAATACCTTAATAATATTTCCACCCGTTTTATTTAAAATAGAAAGCGAAGCTGTCAAATACGTTACCTCTTCTAACTTAACCCTATTTGCAAAACGATCAAAAACAGTATCAATATCTAAACCAAAGGACATCTCCATATACATTTTTTTAAATTCCTCTGCAATGGGTCCTTCTAATTCATTTTGAACAAGATCGACAGCCTGAATAATACTTCTTCCTGATTTAAAAGCATTATTCATAATAATAATCGCCTGTAAAAGGTCATTTTCAATCCGGTTTCTATAAATCTTATACTGAGATATATAAACAATATCAGGAGCAAAAAAACCAAATAATAAAGGAAAAACAATCTCATAAGAACTAAGCATTTGAAACTGAATCGCTTTTGAAAAAAGCGCAATCAGAAAACAAATAATCGCCATAATACATTTTTCTGATACAAAATCAATTCCCTTTTCGTGCCTTTCACTAAAAGTTTTTATATATTTTTCATAACGAATAGAATACTTCGTTAAAAAAACAGATTTTTTCAAACTTTGGCTAACTTTTTCAAGAAAAAGAATATAAGTTTTTAAAAATTTTTCAGTTAAAGAAAGAGAAGTATCTCTAATGGGAGAAATTGTATAAGGTAAAAGTCTTTTTTCTAATTTTAAACTTCTTTTATAACGCAAGAAAAGAAATAAAAATACAATAAAGAAAATTCCTAAACTTCCTTGTAGCAAAAAAATGCCACTTTGTCCTTTTAAAACTTCTATTTCCATACTACGAGTAGCTACATTTCCAGCTCGATCCTCTACCTTAAAAACCAATGTATGCACACCAGGTGTAAAAGACAAATCCGAATAATTGGTAGATACTTGATCCGTTAAGTCGCCGTCAAAAGCATCATATACTGAGACAAAGTCAAGAGGAGAAAAAACTTCTCCTTTTTTTATTTTGATCTTCTCCTCTTTTAGAGTAATCACAGGAGAACTACAATCAATTTCATAAAAACCACTCGAAAAGATCTCTTTTTTTCCATTTCTTTTTTCTACAGTAACAACAATCTGATATTTGCCATCTTCTTCTAATAAAACAGTAGTTTCTTCACTACCAACAGAAGATTCCATATAAATTTCTTCATTTTTAAAAACTTGATACTGATATTTTCGTATAGAAGAATCTGGTTTTATAACAACATTCAATGGTTCCTTGGCTGGTTTTTCTGTTTCATATAACAAAAATAATGATTGATCCGTCATCTTTTTTCCCTACTTTCCGAAAATATCTTCCAAAGTATGAATTCCACGAGATCGAATCTTATTATAGACTTCTGGCATATGATCATATCGCATAAATTCACCTATAACAGTGCCATTTTCCAAAGCTCCTGTTTGTTTAAAAGCAAAAATTTCTTGTAAACGAATATTTTCTCCATCAAAACCAACAATCTCACTAATACTTACAATTTTTCTTCTTCCATCCGAAAGCCTTGAAATTTGAACAACAATATCTAAAGCATTTTCAATATATTCACGAATTGCTGAGATAGGAATTTCCATTCCTGCCATTAAAATCATTGTTTCTAAACGATTTAAAGCATCTGCTGGACTATTCGCATGCATCGTTGTCAAACTTCCACTATGTCCTGTATTCATCGCTTGTAGCATATCAAAAGCTTCTTTTCCACGAACTTCTCCAACAATAATACGATCAGGTCGCATACGAAGAGAGTTAATGACTAAATCCCGAATAGTAACTTCTCCTTGCCCCTCATAATTGGTAAGACGTGTTTCTAGAGAAATAACATGTTCTTGTTTTAATTTCAATTCTGCTGCATCTTCAATCGTAATAATACGTTCATGATTATCAATAAAAGAAGATAAAACATTTAAAAGTGTCGTTTTTCCACTTCCTGTTCCTCCACAAATAATAATGTTAAGCTTCGCATGTACACAGGCCTCTAAAAAACGTGCCATATAAGGAGTCATGGTTCCACCACGAAGAAAATCATCAATATTCGAAAGTTCTTCTTTAAATTTTCGAATCGTCAAAATAGGTCCATTTAAAGAAAGCGGTGGTAAAACAGCATTTAATCTAGAACCATCCCTAAGACGTGCATCCACCATTGGGTGTGCCGTATCGACAGTTCTTCCAATAGGTTGAATCATTCTTTGTATCGTTCTTACAATATGTTCTTCATTAATAAAGGAAATACTGGTATCTTGAATCACTTGTCCATCCAATTCGATATAAATTTCATTAATTCCATTTACCATAATTTCTGAAATTTGAGGATCTTCTAAAAGCTCCGTTAAAGGACCATATCCTGAAATTTCATTTTCGATCATATTATAAATATAACCTCTTTCAATAGAAGAAAGATCATATCCTTCTAAAGAACGATCAATTTCTCTTTTGACAAATTCATCCATTGTATTATTAGAAACGATTTGATGATCAATTAAATTCTGAATAATTTTATTACGAAGAGAATCTAATAACTTTTTATTTGGAAAAGCATCATAATCGGCAACTTGTTCAAACTTGGGTGTTTCTATGATCATATCAAATTCTTCAATTAATTTTTTTGCCATAATAAACTACCTTTCTGTTTCCTTTAAAACATCTTTTGCGATTTGTTCATAAACCTTTAATTCTTTTGCATGCGATTTTTGCATACCTGGATCTAAAGTCATAATCTTTCCATCCATAACTATTTTATCAAAATGTTTCAGGTAAAGTCCACTAGGAATAACATAATCAATAGGACTTTTAATAATATTTTTAATATCATAATGACTAAATTCATAATGATTTTTATCTTTTGCTTCATTTAAGATGATACGGTAATTCTTTTTATCAATATCTTTATAAATCGTAACTATATTTTTCATATTTTTAATATAGATCGGAAGAGCGTCGTGTAGGGAAAGAGTGTTCATCCTTGT
>CAMSXY010000117.1 GCA_947065955.1 uncultured Caryophanales bacterium
ATGTGTTGTACATTTGGAGATCAAACCGATATTGAATGGTGGAAAAAGTATAATTTACCTCTTAAAAATATTTTCACACAAGATGGAAAAATTGTTGATACTGTTGCAAGATATGGTGGAATGAAAATAAAAGAAGCCCGAAAGAAAATTATAGAAGATTTAAAAGAAGCTGGTTATGTTCTAAAAATCGAAGAATTAGAACATGAGGTACAGACACATGAACGTTGTGGAAAAGAAGTAGAATATTCTGTTATGAAACAATGGTTTATTGATACAATGAAACATAAAGAGGACTTTTTAAAAATAGGAGAAGAGATTAAGTGGCATCCAGGACATATGCATAATCGTTATAAAGAATGGGTTGAAAACATTATGTGGGATTGGTGTATCTCAAGGCAAAGATATTTTGGGGTTCCCTTTCCTGTATGGTATTGTAAGAATTGTGGAAATCCTTTATTTGCTAGTATAGAAGATTTGCCTGTAAATCCATTAGTAGATCATCCAAAAAGTGCTTGTTCTTGTGGATCTTCAGAATTTATTCCAGAGACCGATGTTATGGATACATGGGCAACTTCCTCTGTTACACCACTTATTAATATGCGTTATAAAGAAGAAAAAAATTATGAGAAATTTCTAAAACCAATGAGTTTAAGAACCAATGCGAGTGAAATAATTCGCACATGGGATTTTTATACGATTGTAAAAAGTTTTTATCACTTTCAAGAACGTCCTTGGGATAATGTTATGATTTCTGGATTTGTAATGGCAGGTAAGGGAGAAAAGATTAGTAAAAGCAAAGGAAATAGTAAAGTAGAACCTTTGGATTTAATAAAAAATTATTCTGCTGATGTTGTTCGCTATTGGGCTGGATCGGGAAGGCTTGGAACTGATATTATTTTTAGTGAAGAGACATTACTTCGTGGTAAAAAACTAATCAATAAAATTTTTAACGTATCAAAATTTATTGAAATGCATCTAGAAGATTATAAAGATCGTGAATTTACAGATTTTGAATATATAGACCGATGGATTTTAGGAAGTTTTGAAGAAATGGAAAAGGGATTTTTAAAATATTTAGAAGATTATGAAGTAGGACTTGCTTTAAATACTCTTGAAAAATTCTTTTGGAATTTTTGTGATAATTATATTGAAATCGTAAAACATAGACTTTATAGACCCGAAGAATTTGGAGTAGAAGCTCGTTATTCAGGACAAAAAACTATTTTTTTACTGCTTTATAAATTACTACAAGATTTCAGTATTTTCTTTCCATTTATTACAGAAGAAATTTACCAAGAACTTTATCACGATAAAACTTCGATCCATTTAACGGAAATTATTCCTTTAACGTATAATTTTAAAGAAGAAAGAGAATATGGAGACCAGATTATGGATATTATAAGTCTAGCAAGAGGCGAAAAAACAAATCATAATGTCTCTTTAAAAACACCCATTAAAAATCTTCATATTGGTTTAAGTGCACCTTTAAAAAAAGCTTTAGAAAATTCTTTAAAAGATATTAAAGCCGCTTTATTTATTGAAAATTTAAAAATAGAAGAGATTGCAAATTATTTTGAGATCTATTTAATAGAATTAAACTTAGAAGAGGAATAAAATTCTTTATAGTAGAAAGAAATAATTTGAAAAATAATGTAAATACTACTAATGTTAGTATTTACATTTTTTTAGTATTTACTAATAAAAATAAAAAAAGGAGGTAGAAAGATAAAAAAAACAGGATTTACATTGCTAGAACTTTTGACTGTTATGGTAATTTTAGCAATTGTAGCTCTTATTTCATTTCCTATAGTTGTAAAAATGATTGATCATGTAAGAAAGGAATTTATCTTAGCTTCTTTAAATAGCATGAAAGTCTCAGCAGAACATTTTTATACCAAAAATATCTTAAGTAAAAAACAAGATTTTTGGCCTTTTACTTGTGGATATGGAAAAAGCATAGATGGAGTAGAAGTTATTTTTTCCTGCAAAGATATAGTAGAAATGGAAGAAATAGAACCAACAAGTGGTATCATGAAAATTTCTTCAAATGGAAATGTAACTTTTCAAGGACCGCTTAAAATTGAGGAGTATATGTGTGAGTATGCTTTAAATGGCTTTATTTGTGAAAATTTATTAGATCAAAAAGAAATTTTTCAGTTGATATGGAAAGAAATTTTTCAAAAATAGTTTTAATTTTTCTTCTTGCACTCTTAGTTTTTTTTCTATATAATAAAACTAAGGAGGATAATTATGGAAACAAAAAAGAATAAAGCAATGGGATGGATCGTTTTTTTAAGTTTAATTGTATTTTGTCTTATTGGTTATACGGTTTACGATTTCGGATTTAAAGAGAAACAAGATAAAACAGATTCAAAAGGAAATAAGACTTTAAACGATTATATAAAAGTGGCTACTTATGATACTTCTGTATCCCAAAATTCTTATCAAACCGTATGGGGAGATACCTATTATGTTGAAAATTATAAAGCACCTTATATTCACATAGATTCCACAGATGCCGAAAATGCAAATAGGAAAATAAAAAGTTTATTCGAAGAAGCTATGAGAGTTTTTGAAGAAGGAATTCAAGATAGCGTTTCTTATATTGATACTTTCAAGTATCAAAGCTATTTAAATGGGGATATTCTATCCTTGGTGTTAGAAGTTTCTTATGGTGGAACAGGCATTCCAGTAAAAAATTATTATACTTATAATTTTGATATTCAAACTGGAAAAAAGGTCAATTATGAAACCGTTTATAAAAGTGTTGGATATAAAGAAGACAATATTTTTACAAAAGCTACAAATGCTATAGAGCGTGCCTTTGATAGATGGTATCAAGAAAATATTACAGAGGATGATGAAGTTTATCACAATCAGTTAAAAGAAGAAACACTTCGTTCTTATGAGGCAGACGTTGCAAGTCAGAGTCTCGGATATTATTTGGATTCAAGTAAAAAACTAAATATTATATTCCAATTATGGGTTCCTGTAGATAGTGGAATTCTTTATACAAAAACAATCGTTGAATAAAATTTCTTTCTTTTTAAATAAACCTTGAAAAATATGTAGAAATACGTTTCAGTTTACATTACTATGCGGAAATTTTATTGCCTATTAATAGGGGATATGATAAGATAAAATTGTAAAATAAAGGAGGTAAAATATGAAGAATATGAATAAGAAAGGTTTTACATTAATCGAATTACTTGCTGTAATCGTAATCTTAGCAATTATTGCTTTAATTTCAATGCCAATTATTATTGGAATTATCGATGACGCTAGAAGAGGTGCAGCAGAGGATTCTGCTTATGGAGTTGTACAAGCGGCAGACTATTACTATGTACAAGAATTATATAAGCAAAGTGGAAATTTTACTGGATATGAATGTACTTATGGTGAAACAAGTTCAGAAGAAAATGCTATTCCTTCATGTAGTGCTGAAAGTGGTCTTACTTTAAAAGGTACAAAACCAACTGCAGGGACTGTAAAAATTGATTCATATGGAAAAGTAACTACAAATGGATTAGTAATTAATGGATTTTTATTAACACAAGATTCTGCAGGTAAATTTACAGCATCAAAACCTAATAGTAATCCTAATGCGGATTAATAGAAAAAAGAAGAATTTATAAAAAATTCTTTTTTTATTAGTTGCGTTCAGCTTTATGACTGATAAATGAAAAAAGTATGCTATAATTAATATAGCCAAATCAAAACTGTAGAAAGAAAGTATCCTTAATCAGTTAGTCTCTTTATAGTTTTTGATTTGGCGATTAAGAATGATTGGGACTAACTGATTAAGGATATTTTTTGTAGTATGAATATTGAAGAATTAATTAAAA
>CAMSXY010000118.1 GCA_947065955.1 uncultured Caryophanales bacterium
CTACACAAGGATGAACACTCTTTCCCTACACGACGCTCTTCCGATCTGCTATCTACATTTCCATTACGAACAATAACTTTTGTCATTTGAATCCCTCCCTTCTCAACTACATGTATTATATCACTACTCCCTTATAAATACAACGATTTTATAAGTAGAAAATACAAAAAAAGACAAAAAATGTTAATATTTTTGTCTTTTTTTTCTCACTTTTCCAAAAATTTGAAAAAAAATAAGATTTTCTATAAAAAACATAACTTCTTTTCTATCATAAACCGAAGAAAAGTTCCAAAATATGTTCCAAATGTAAAAAGCATTTGTGAAAAAGAGGGTAAAAAGAAAAGAAGTATGAGAAATAAAAATATTTTTGGTATGATTTTCGGTATTAATTTTGTATCAAATTTTAAAGTTGACATATATTTTGTTCCTTAATTCTTCGAAGCGCGGAACCTAAACTTCTTCCAAGATCAAGAATAGTATTGATCCCTCTTACAAAAGCATTAATTAAAGTTCCAGAAATACCCCCTCCAGATACTTGTAATAATTCTTCCTTTTTTAAAATCATAAAACCTCCTAATTACATTTTAAAGGGCGAATAAACCCGTCAATTACTCCAATAATAAAGACAATACCTGCACCAATTAAAGTTGCAAGTCCAAAACTAAACCCACCCCCTGTAATCTCTATAAGTTGTTTTTTTTCTAATTTTTCTATCATAAATAAAATCGCCTCCAAAATTCTTGTAATGTCTGCATCCATGTTTTACTCTTTAAAACAAAAGTTAAAGAAAGAAGATTGTTTTCTATTTTCTTTTGCTCTTCTATTTCAAATTTCAACAACACTTCACGATATTTAAATTCATTTAAATAATAAGAATCACTAATACGAACAATTTCAAAAGGTATACTTTTTTGATTCCAAGTTAAAATTGAAGAGTGTAAAGGCACGATTTGATCATCTTCAAGATACACTTTAACATAACATTCCTCCTCTCGAACTACAACACCTACTACTTGTATATATCTAGGAAAAGAAACTACACACACAAGAAACAAAAAGGAAAAAAGAAGAAAAAACCAAAAGAAATAGTAAAAACGATATATTCCTTGAAATGAATATTTAAGATTTCTAGACATGAGATTCTCCTCTCCCATCAAGCTCGATAACTCGTTGAAAAAGATCATCACTCGTTTTTCTATGAGAAACCATCAATATCGTTTTATCTTGAAAAGAAGCAAAAAGATTTTTCAAAATACGTCTTTCAAGGGCGATGTCTGTTTGATTTAATCCTTCGTCAATAATTAAAATATCAAAAGGTTGCAACAATGCCCTTGCAAGAATAATACGTTGCTTTTCACCTCCCGAAAAATTAAATCCGTTTTCCTCCATGATCGTATGAAATCCTAGTTGTTTATCCAATATAGGTTCAATTTCACAGATACCAACAACCTTTAAAAGTTCATCCTGATTAACATTTCTATACAAAGTCAAATTATCCAAAATGCTCCCTCCAAAAACAATTTCATTTTGAGAAACCATTAAGATTTTCTGATCAATATTTTCCTTTGTAATATCAAAAAGATCTACACCGTTTATAAAAATATGACCACGAGAAATAGGATAATATTTTTTTAATAGCTGAAACAAGGTACTTTTTCCACATCCACTTTTTCCACGAATCATTACTTTACTTCCGCCTTGTATTTGAAAAGAAAGATTTTTAAAAAGAACGCCCTGGGCCGAATATTGATAACTTAAATTCTTGACTTCGATCTTCCCTAATTGCATTTTTTTCATAATCCCATAATCTTTTTCTTCCTTACGAATTTCTAAAATTCGCCTCATAGAAATTTTTGCATTTTTTATATCCATACTAACATCTGCCAAATTTTGTAAAGGAGACAGAAAATAAGAAAATAAAGTAGAAAAAGTAAAAAGCATTCCCATAGACATCTCCTTTTTTATTACAAACTGACACCCTAAATAAAACAAAAACAAATTTCCAATTTCATATAGGGAATCCTTTAAAAAAAGAAGAAAACTCACCATTCTTTTTATCCCAACGTTTTTAGAAGAAAAAATAGAATATTTTTTTTCAAAAACATGTCCAAAAGAAGTTTCTAAATGAAGACCTTTCAAAGTTTCAAATCCTGAAAGAGCCTCTACCATAAAAGAATGAATCTCTGCTTTTTCCCTATGTACTTTAAAAAGTCTTTTTTCTAAAGGAACTTGAAATGCCCATAAACAAATTCCATAAACTAAAAACAAAAGAAAACAAGAAAAGAACATATTAGAATGAATACGAAAAAGAAAAATTCCTGAAAGTAACATAAGGGGAATATCCAAAATAAAAATCAACAAAACCTTACTAATCGTCTCACATAAAGTAGAAGCCTCTTGAAGCCTTGAAACAAGATCTCCTGTAGAACGTTTTCGATAATCAGAATAAGGAAGTTTTAAGATGTTTAAAAACGATTCTACCAAAATATTTCGATTCACCTGTTCATGAAGCCAAATCAGAAACTGATTCCGAAAAAATTGACCTATTTGTTTAAAAAATTGTAAAAAGAGAAAAAACAAAAAGAAAATAGTTACAGAAGAAGGAATTGCGATTGCTTCTACTATATATTGAAAAGAAAAAGAAGTTGCCATTGAAAGACCCATCACTAAAATCGATAAAAGTAAAATTTGGGATAATATATTTTTATAGGGGAGTATTGTATTTTTGATAAACGTAAATAAGGAATATTCCGAATAATAAGGAATCGGTTTTATGGGAATAAACGTAATAAGAATTCCTGAAAAAATTTTGTGAAAGTCTTCAAAAGACATCTTATAAATTCCCTTAGCAGGATCTGCTATAAGAAATTGTCTTTTTTTCGCATGCCATTCATAAACAACAACATAATGTTTATAAGAGTTCTCTATAACGACATGAGCAATACATGGAAGCAAAAAAACATCCTTTATTTGCGTTAAGTCAACACGAACGCCTTCAGCCGAAAAACCAATCTCTCTAGCCGCTTCCACCAGATCAAATGCGGTCGTTCCTAACTTGGATGTATTCAATTTATCTCTTAATTCTTCCATAGACATATTACCATGATAATATTTTAAAATCATTTTAAGACAAGCAGGTCCACAATCTTTGTATTCTTCCTGTCTTATAAATGGATAACGTTTCAACATCTTATCACCTCCTTAAAACTACTATACTTCTTCCTAAAACAAAATCCCTTGTCAAAATAAAAAAAAACGAATCATATTGTATAGATTCGTATTTTTTTACTCCCATAATCTTTACTTTTCACTTCAACAAAAAAATCGCTTATCACGTCTTCTTCCTCAAATTCGCAAATAATTTTCCCCCCTTTTTTTAAAAGTCCATAAGAAGAGATTTTATCTAAAACAAAAGTAAGCAAATGCTTATGATAAGGAGGATCTAAAAAAATGATATCAAATAAAATTTTTTCTTGAAAAAACTTTTCTAATGCTTTTTCATAATGCATAAAAAGAAGATGGGCTTCCTTTATATTTTCAAGATTTCTTTTCAAAATGGGTAAAATAGTAGGACTGTTATCTACAAAATAACACACCCTTGCTCCTGCTGATAATGCCTCAATTCCAAGTGAACCGCTTCCAGCAAATAAATCTAAACAACAAGTATCAAAAAGATCATTTTGAATCATAGCAAAAAAAGACTCTTTCACTCGATCCATAGTGGGTCTTGTTCCTTCTACAAAAAATCCTTCTAATTTTTTTCCCTTATATTTACCAATAATAACACGCATAAAATAACCTACTTTGTATATTTTAAAAATTTATA
>CAMSXY010000119.1 GCA_947065955.1 uncultured Caryophanales bacterium
TAGACTTGGGTGACTGGAGTTCAGACGTGTGCTCTTCCGATCTACCCCATTGTATCTAATAAAGTACTTTGAAACTTTAAAAGACGCATCGTATTTTCAACAACTTCTTCTTTTGAACTATTTAAAACATAAAAAGGATCTGGATGGATATCTACTCGCATTTTATTTTGTAAAATCAATTGTCCAACTTCCTTTAATTGTTTTTCATAACAAGAAAAACCTTTCCATAAAACTTTTTCATGTGTTACAAGAGGTAATAAAGAAGAAGTCATCCTATAAAAATAAATATCATTTTTTTGATTATAAATCAAAATTTTTTTTAAAGAATCTATATTCGATAAAATAACTTGGTGCAATTTTTCTATAGCGTCTTTTTCCTCCATTTTTTGATATCTAGTATATGTAAGTGCATGGGAAGAAGTATCTAAAATCGATATAGGAAGAGCAACATACCCAAGACGAACTTTCATACAATCACCTTTATTAGTATGGAAAAAAAAGAAAAAAATATCAAAAAAATCGCTTTAGCGATTTAATCTTCTAATATTGTAAAATATTCTCCAGAATCCAATCTTAAAATACCTTTTTTATTTTCAAAATTCTTAATAATACTCACATAATTATTTAAACTTTCCATTTTTTTTAAATTAATATATACTAAATTTCCATCATTCATAGTTAACAAAAAACGTTCTTCATCAATATTTTGATCATATTTAATCTCGGAAATACGTTTTATAATCTCTTCCTCTATCACGCGAAAACGTTCCTTAAACTTTTCATAAACGGTATCAGGAACATAATTAACCAAAATAGGAAGATCAAAAACATCTGTGACTTCTCTTCCATCAAGTAAAACCGTTTTGCCTATATTCGCATTATAAAAAAGAGGTCTATTTTCTACAACCGTAATAATAACTTCCGAAAGCCCCTTTTTTTTAACTTGTACTTTTTGAATATAGGGACTTTTTAAAAGTCTTTTTTCTAAAACGGTTGTACTATTTTTTATACTACTAGGATAGGAAGAAAGCAAAGCAAGATCAATAATTTCTTGATCTGTTAAATAGAAATTTCCTTTTATATAGATGTTTTTAATAGAAATACTTTGTATAAAATAAGAAAAAAGAAAGAAAAAAAGAAAAAGAAAAAAGACTTTAAAAACATTTTTATATTTAATACGAATTTTCTTAGGAGGTATTTTTTTATTTTTAACACTTGAATACGATACTTTCTTTTTCTTTACAATCCCTTTTTTCTTTTTCATATATTTCCTCTTATTCTACGAATTCTTGTTCTACAACCAATTCTATTTTATATTCCTTAAGTACTTCTTTTTGGATATTTTCAATAAGGGTTCTTACGTCTTCATAACTGGCATTTTCTTTATTGATAATAAAATTAGCATGTTTCTCACTTACTTGAGCGCCACCTTGCATTTTTCCTTTAAAACCTAACTCTTCAAGCAGTCTCCCTGCATAATCATCTTTAGGATTTCGAAAAACAGAACCTGCACTTGGATATTCTAATGGTTGAGATAAAAGACGCCTTTGTTTTCGGTTTTCCAAAACCTCCATAATTTCTTTGGCATTTCCTCTTTTTAATACCATAGTAGCACTTAAACAAATATATTCTGGATTTTTCTTTAAAAAACTTGTTCGATAATGAAAGTCAAGATCATTATTATATAACACTTTTGTCTCTAAATCAGGGGTTAAAACTTCGATTTCCTTTACAATATATCCCATATCACTTAAATAAGCTCCTGCATTCATAAAAATGGCTCCCCCTACACTTCCAGGAATTCCTGCCGCAAATTCCAATCCAGAAAGACCCATTTTAGAGAGTTTTATAGCAAGACGCATTAAAGAATAACCTGCCCCTACATGAACAGTAGTATCTTCAATAGAAAGTTCTTCAAAAGCATCTAATTTAATAATAACACCATGATAATCTTGATCCGTAAAAATAACATTGGATCCATTTCCAAGAATTTTATATCGAATCGACTTTTCTTTTAAATAACGAAGTAAAGTAATTAAACCATCCTTATCCTTTGGAAAAACCATAGCATCTACAATCCCCCCAATTTGATAAGTTGTATATTCTTTCATAGATACTTTTTCTAATACTTTTCCAATTTTTAATTTTTTAATTTCTTCTATCATATAGATTCCTCACTCATTATTTTTTTAATTGTATCGTAAATCATCGTTGCACTATTGGGAATACGAATGCTTGCTAATTGTTTTTTCATATTTTCTATTAAATCCTCATCCAATAAAACCGCATCCATCTTTTTTATTAAAACATCGTTTTTTAAATCTTTTTCTTCTAATAATAAAGCAGCTTTTTTATTTTCTAAATCCAAAGCATTTTTATATTGATGATTATCTGGAACATAAGGACTTGGAATTAAAATACTTGGAATTCCAAGTGCAATAATTTCGCTTAAAGTAGAAGCTCCTGCACGACTAATCATTAAATCTACTTTTTTCATAATACGAGTCATGTTTTCAATATAAGGAACTATTTTTATATTGGAAGGAAATTTATTTTTTGAAATTTCTTCATAATCTTTTTTCCCCGTTACAAATAAAATTTCATAAGGCTTATTTACACAATTTTTCAAAGAATCTACCAAAAAAGCATTAACTTTACTAGCTCCTAACGATCCCATAACAATTAAAACAAGTTTTTTTGTCTCTGTAAGACCGAATTCACTTTTAGAAATACTAGGCGACTTGATCGCACTTTCACTACATGGATTTCCTGTGTATACTGTTTTATATTCTGGAAAATACGTCACAGAAGATTTAAAAGAAATCGCAATTTTGGTAACATATTTACTTAAAAACAAATTACATTTTCCAGGAATACTATTTTGTTCATGAATAAGCGTTTTACATCCTAACCTTTTAGCCGCATAAAGAACAGGCCCTGTAACATAGCCACCTACTCCAATAACAATATCAGGATGAAAAGATTGAATCATTTTTTTAGACTTTCGATAAGCCGTGATAAAAGCTTTTACTGTTTTTCCATTCTTCCAAATTTTTTTACGATGGAATCCATAGATTTCAATAGATTCAAAAGGGATACCATGAGCTGGAATAATATCTTTTTCCATTCGATCATGGGTTCCTATGTAAAGAAATGTACTATTAGGTTCTTTTTCCTTAATTTTATCTATAATTGCAAGAGCAGGATAAATATGTCCCCCTGTCCCGCCAGCACTAATAATTACCCTCACTTTATCACATCCTCTTATTGATATTATACCATAATCCTATGTCTAATACCAATAGACTATACCCGAAAAAAGGACGAAATTTTTAGTTTCGTCCTTTTATAAATAGATTTTCGTCGATTAAAAACATTTATTTTTAATGTCTTTGCTGTCTAGAATTTTGAAGAAGATCACTTCTATATCTTTGAAGAATTCCACTTAAAGTTTTCTTTCGAACTTCCAAAGTAATATTTTCATAAAGTCTTAACCCTTTTAAAAAAAATCCAAAGTTCTTTTCCATAAATTTGATTTCCGTTTCACTAGCTACTCTGTAGTTTTCTATATTTTCTATTACAATACCATTGGCATCATTCATTACGCCTTCAAAGTAATAAACTCAATGATATTTTTCTTTATTAATGTA
>CAMSXY010000120.1 GCA_947065955.1 uncultured Caryophanales bacterium
TTCTATTTTATCATGGATAGATTTCTATTTTACACAGATTTATTTACTGACTCTCCTGTAAATTACAGGTTACAATCCTCTAATTAGAAACTACTAATAAACTGTCCAACTTTTGGGGTTCAGTTCATGTTCTAAATTTACTCTTTTTTTATCATTTCTATAAAAATAAAAAAAAATAAAAGGTCAACAACCCCTTTTTACTCCTTATCATCTGGAATATAATACTTACGCTCAAAAGCTTCCCAAGATTTACTAAATTCGTGATTTTGAAAAGCCTCTTTTAAACCCGTGACTTGTTTTAAACGAATCACTTCATCAAGTTCCATTCCAAGTTCTGAACAAATTTTCTTATCGGACCAACCGCTTTTGGAAAGATCCTTTACAATAGCACTCATATTACGGATTTGATGTGTTCCTCTAGCCCGATTATGGCGAATCGTAGAAGCCATCCGATTATTAATATTTTTCTTTATAACAACAATAGGAATTTGTTTTAAATGAAAATATTCTTTTGCACATCGATACCGGTGAAAACCATCTACAATAATATAGCGATCCCGTGGCCGATCATAATAGGTAACAATGGGTTGAGTATACCCATCTTGTTCAATGGAATGCTTAAGAAGTAATAACTCTGGTGTAGCTACTCGATTTGGATTATAATCATTAGCATATACTTTTTCAAGAGGAACCATTTTTACATCTAAAACAGGAAAGGAAATATCCAATTGTTTTTTCATACCAATTCCCCCACACGTACCCAAAGCAAAATATCATAGCTTCCTTTATGTCCCATAGCATGGAAACCCAAAGACTTCCATAATTTTTTTTCCTCTCGATCATTGGTTAAAACACGGATTACCTGTGTTTTATAAACTTCAAAAACATGGTAAGCCATAAAATCTAAAATCCCTTTATTTTTATAGTTATCCACTCCATAAAAATCTGTAATAGAAACACCTTGCATTCCTTTTTTTACCCCACAAAACCCACAAAGTGTTTGATTTTCAAAAAATAAATACCACACTTTTTCTTTTTCATTGATTAGATAAGGAAGCAATTTACGATAAATTCTCTCTGCAAAATATTTTCCCATAACACTATAGAATTCACCACGATCGTAATTATCTTTAAATACTTTTACTTCATACATCTTGTCCACCTCTATTTACTAACTGACTTATTTTTTCTAAATCTTTATCTCCAAGAGTGGTATCATTCAAAAGATTATGATATTTTTCCTGTAAAGACAATAATTTTTTTATATCGGATTTATTTTGACTAAAACTAAGACGTTTCATCCAAAAATCATTATGTTCAATCGCACGCGCTATTCTTCTCCAACTAGCTACCTTTTTCGCATTTTCTAAAGCTTTTGGTTCTTCATCACGAATATCACTCAGGTGTATTCCTTTCTTTTTTAAATACCAATTTAAAAAGGTTTTAATCTTATAATAATAATGATCTCGTAATTCTGGAACATAAAGACCTAAACTTTCTAATAAAAATACAGTATATTGTTGCCATGTCATAGTATGGGGTTTTTGTGTTTTAATAACACCAAGTGCACTTGTTCTACAATAGATATTTCCAAAATTAACCCCATGAACTCGATTTAAAACTTTTTCCCATGTTTCATATTCTAATGCTTTAAATTGATCAATCCCCTTTCTTTGATCATCACCATATGGTTGACACAATCGTTGCTCGGAAAGAGGAACCCCATTTTTATAAAGTTGTTCATAAATATCATTAAATTTCAAATCTAAACGGGCAACTGCTGTCCAAATATCGGAGGTTTTCCAATCATAAAGCGGAAAAACACTAAAAACATGGGTAGCCTGCCCATAAAGTTTCAAATGGGTCGTCCAATTTTTGTTTTCAAAAGTTTCCTTACTCGTATTTACTAACGTTCGAAAACGATTTAGACTCTCATCACTTCGAATGGCTACAATACAAGCTGTATTGCCACCTTTTTTTTGATGAAACCACCGTGCAAAATATAAGATAAATTGTTCAAATTCCATACCTCTTTGAAACCAAGTCCAATCGGATGGATAATTGTTTTCATGAATCACCCAAGGATTATCAGGCATCGCCCTAACCCATCTTTTTTGTTCTTCTAAATCCCAACAAATCCATTTCGGTTGTAAGACAGAAACCGCATTTCGAAGGGATAATGGCAAAGCAACCCAATACCATCTTTCTAAAACATCCTGAGATTCCAAAATAAGTTCCTCAATATGTTTAATAGTACTTTGATATTGTGCTTCAAAATCAACATACAAAACACTAAATTTTACGTGCATCTGTCTTGCCTTTCGAATAGCAAGCTGTAACATTACACTACTATCTTTTCCCCCACTTACCGAAAAATAATAATTATCGAAATGTTGAAATATATATTCCAATCTCTCGTTGGTAGCTGTCAAAACATCTTTATCACTAAATACTTTTGGCATATATTTCACGTCCCATACAAAATTGAAAAATTTTTCCATATTTGTATTATATCACGTAATTTATAAAGTTTCTAGAAAAAATTAACAAAATAAAAATATCCTATTGGATATTTCTATTTTTTACCATAACTAAGGGGCTACTGTAATAATTCTTTTTTTACTAACGGAATTTCCATAAATATCAGTTGCTGTGTAAGTAATGGTATAACTTCCCTCAGCATTTTTTAAGGTTTGATCTGCTTTTATTTCATAATCACTCATATCCGTTGCACTAACACCATACATCAAATCAAAAGTACCAACTTGTGATAAAAAGATTGTGCTATTAGCAGGAATGATAAGATCTGGGGGAGTTGTATCTTTTACAATAACTGTTTTTATAACTTTAGAAGTGATATCTCCACTTTGACTAACATAGGAAATAGAATAAATACCTGGATTTGCGATAGAAATGGAACTTACCGTGCTTCCATCTTTTTCAATGGTATAACTTGGTTTGGATAAAGAACTTCCTGCATAAGTTTCAGCTTTGGCATCCAAAACAGAATAATTTCCACTTTTTCCAAGTTCTACATATTCTAATATATCTCCTGGTATAGTAATAATCGGTGTTGTATCCGAATATTCCTTTTGATTAGAAACAGTTCCTGTCTCTGTAAGAACTTCATATTCATATTTATTATGACGTGTTGTAATAGTAAGAAGCATATCCTCTGGGAAAAGAATATCCGTTCTTGGATCTTTAATATTTATATCCATTTTCCCACTTTGCTTTAATTGTCCAAGCGTAAGAGTTAAAGTATCTCCCTCTTTAGGAATATTCTTCCAATTTTCAGGATCACTTGTCCATTCTTGTAATGCGTTTTTTATATTGGTAATCTGAATTTTATAAAGGTCATTTTTTCCTTCTTTTATAACACGATCAACCGATGTAAAAACAATAAGTCCTAGAATGCCTAAAAGAACAAGTACCCCTAATAATTCTGCTAAAGTAAATCCATTTTTCTTCATACATACCTCCGCCTATTTACCTATTATTTTCATTATAGCACAATTTTTTTTAATACACTATAAATTTTTTAAACTCTTTACTGTTTTTTTCATAATTTTTATACTATTTTTTAGTATAACAAAAAAGATCGGAAGAGCGTCGTGTAGGGAAAGAGTGTTCATCCTT
>CAMSXY010000121.1 GCA_947065955.1 uncultured Caryophanales bacterium
AGATAGACTTGGGTGACTGGAGTTCAGACGTGTGCTCTTCCGATCTTAAACCGAATAATTTCGCAATTCTATAAGATTTATAAGATACCATAATACAGTGCTCATATACACTTCTTTTTTCATGATGAACAAATTCTTTTCTTTTTAAAAACTCCTCATGAAATAAAATAAATTGAACGATACTTAAATAATTAAGATCCTTCATGGCTTTTTCTACTATTTTTGACATAACTTTTCGCCTCTTTTTTATTCTAACGAAAAAAAGATTTTACGTCAATAAAAAAAGTAGATAAAACTACTTTTCTACATAGTGAATCTGTATATAACGATTTGGTTCTTCCTCCATACTTATGGATTTTAGATTTTCAAATTGACCAATTATTGTATGGACGATTCTTCGATCGTAAGCATTCATTGGATCTAAATTGACATCTATTTTTGTATGTATCACTTCCTGCGCAATTTTCTTTATTTCTTGTTCAAATCTTTTATCTTTTTTATATTTATAGTCCTCTACATCTATAAATACTTTTATTGGAATATTTAACTTTTTTAAACTTTGTTGGATCATATGTTGTAAAGAATTCATATTTTTTCCATCTTTTCCTATTAATAAAGAATTATTAGAACTCTTTAATTCAATAGAAAGGTAATTTTCCTTTTCTAAAACCTTCATTGTAATGTCTAAATTTACTTTTTCACTAAAGGTATTTATGTATTTTTGAATATACGATAAAATATCTTCTTTTTTTACAAATTCTAATTCTATCTTTTTGTTTTTAAATAACCCAGAAGAAGTTTTCTCTTCTATAATATAAAAGTCTTTTTCAGATAAATTGAAATCTTTCATGATCTTTTCAAGGGCTAATTCTTTTGTTTTTTCTTCTACTTTATAAGATGTTATCATTTTTCTTTCCTCTTTTTACCATCAAATTCTGAAGGATAGTAAATAAATTATTACAAATCCAATATAAAATAATTCCAACAGAAACTGTAAAGGAGGTTACTGCAATCATAACAGTTGCGAATTTCATCATATAAGACATTTGCTTTTCTTGATCGGCTCCCATAGAAGCTGTTTTATTTAACTTAAAAGAGTAATGCGTCGCTAAAATAGCAAGGATAACTACAATTAAATATTGATACTGTCCATTTCCAAGTGCGGTAAGGGGAGTCGTTCCAAGTTGTAGTGTTAGAAAATCCCTTTCAAAAATAACAGGAAGACGATTTAAAGCTTCATAAAAGGCAAAAAATAAAGGAATTTGTATAAAAGAAAATAAACATCCAGATAAGGGGTTAATCTTATATTTTTTATAAATAAATAACATTTCTTGTGATTTTTGCATTTGCGCTTCTTGAGAAGTTTGATTTCGATATTTTTTTTCTAACTTTTCTAATTCTGGTTGAGCTTTTTTTAACATTTCGGATTGAAGAGCAGTCTTTTTAGTAACAGGATATAAAATAAAACGAATTAATAAAGTTACAAAAATAATAGATAAACCATAATTTTGAAAAAGCTCTCCTACCTTAATAATAATCCAAGCAAGGGGTTTCACAAAAACTGTATTCCAGATTCCCTCATAACCTGAAGAAGTAATACTAAATTCATTACATTGTGGTAAAGAGTTTATATCTATATTATTTTCAATATAAAGTTTTTTGGTTTCTTCATCGCTAGGTTGACATAAAATATTTTCCACCAAATTCTGTCCTGTTACGGGATTTTGTACTACCTTCTTATCTTCTGTTTTTAAAATTTTCGTACAACCTGTTACTAAAAAAACAGATACCAAAGACAACACAAGTAAAATTTTTTTATTTTTCATTTTTTTCTCCTTCCAGTATATTCAAATTTCGAAAAGCAAAATATAAATTTTCCTTCATTTCAAGAAAAGAGCGATTTAATATTCCTTTCCCTACTATTATAATACAATTAAAATCATTTTGATAGACCTTTTCATCAATAATACTTCTGATTTGTCTTTTCACGCGATTTCTAATTACTGCATTTCCTACTTTTTTCCCAACAGAAAGCCCAAAGTGGTAATTGGAAGAAGGTATTCTTTCCAAATAAATAATATAATCTTTATATTTGAATGGACGTCCTTTTTTAATAATTCTGTCAAAATCATAGTTATTTTTTAATACATTTTTCTTTTTCATATTTTTCCTCTACAAGAAAGCCACTGTTTTCCAGTGGCAATTTTTTAATGTGATAATACTTTACGTCCTTTTCTTCTACGATTATTAATTATATTCGTTTTCATACGTGCTAAAAAACCCATTTTTTTACTTCTTTTACGATTATTAGGTTGAAACGTTCTTTTCATCTAAATCCACCTCCTGAATCTAAAAATTCTCGTTATCTAATTATATAGGGAAATCCTTAATTTGTCAATTCAGATCTTTCGACTTTTCTTAAAAAGACCAATACACATACTTTTCCACATGCTTCCTTTCTTATTTTTCTATTTTCCACCGTTTTTTCCACACCCTGTGGAAAACTTTTTAAACATTTCTTTTATCCTGTGTATATAGTTTTCCACACAAATGTGGAAAACTACCCATTTTTTCTATATTTCCCGGGTAATTATCTGTGGAAAATAGTGTGGAAGGGGATGTGGAATTTATTTTCCACAGTTTTTTTTGTTTTTTTGTAGTTTTTTTTGTTTTTTTATTGTAAAATAATGGTGTTTATGAAGAAGGCAGGTGGTTAATTTTGAATATAGATAGTATATGGGATTCTTTTTTATCTCATATAAAAAATTATTTAACCCCTGTATTATATGAAATATGGTTTTCTGAAACTAAATTGATTGGTTTAGACGATAAACAAGCTACAATCCTCGTTCCTATGGATGTTCATAAAAAACATTTAAAAGATGATTATTATGGACTTGTGGAAAAAATTTTTACAGAAGTTACAGGATCTAATTTTAAATTCGAGTTTTTAACCCCTGAGGAAATTGAAAAGAATATTATTATAGATACAAATGAAATTGGGGTTCCTAAATATGATAATTTCGAATCCAATTTGGACAATCGTTATACATTTGAAAACTTTATTTCTGGAGAAAGTAATAAATTTGCCAAGGCGATTAGCCTTGCAGTGGCAGAAAAACCTGGAACTATGTATAATCCTTTATTTATCTATGGTAGTAGCGGGCTTGGAAAAACCCATCTGATGCATGCTATTGGAAATTATATCTTTGAAAATAATCATAAAAGAGTTCTTTACGTTACAAGTGAAAAGTTTACAAATGATTTTTTTGAAATTTACCAGAAAAATAAAAATAAAGATAATTATAATCAAATTGGAGATTTTAAAAACAAATACCGTGATATCGATGTCCTAATGATTGATGATATCCAATATTTAGAAGTTTCTCCTACTATTCAACAAGAATTTTTTAACACTTTTAACGAACTCCATATCAATAATAAGCAAATTGTTATATGTTCGGATCGTTCTCCTGATGATCTTAAAAAGATTGAGGAAAGATTAACAACTCGTTTTAGATCGGAAGAGCACACGTCTGAACTCCAGTCACCCAAGTCTATCT
>CAMSXY010000122.1 GCA_947065955.1 uncultured Caryophanales bacterium
GTAGATATGTTTCCAAGAACAGAACATATAGAGTGCGTGTGTGTGTTACAATGGAAACAAGGCATGTAATCTTTATTCAAATATGCTACATAAGGATATTTTTTAGTGAAGATAGAAGAGATAACTGAGAAATATCAAAAATTGGGGATATGAATTTGAGGCATAATCAAAAGTTTGTTAAGTTATTATAATAATTATATATTAGAAAATATTGAATATAAAATAATAGATGACTCTTCTATGAAACTTTTAAATAATATGGTTTAAATCTCATAATACAAAGAATATTTAAGAATATCAAAATAGTTTATTCTTTTAACTATTTATCCATAAGATTTGATGCATTTTATGATGACAAAAAAAAAGAGATGTAGTATAATAAATTTGATAAAAATGAAATATTTTTATGGGGAAAATGTTTCATAAGCGAATGGGGAGGTGAATGGGTGCGGTATCATTATCTTCGATTCGATATTTGGGTTTGTTTGCTTTTGGCGTATTTAGTTAGCTATATTCCAGTAAATATTTTGAAAGGTAGTTTTGCTAAAAAGTATGAGACTTATGTAGAGGAACATACTGTAGAAGCTGGAGATATCGGTGGTTTAGCAGGTGATGAGGTTTTTCGGGCTCAATCCGTAGCTGATTTGCTTTCACATGATACTTTTACAGTAGTTTCTCCTGGAATTGAATATCGAAATCGTGGTGCTGGTTATCATGGAGGTTATTATATGTATGCTTTAACTTTGCCCTCTGGAGAGCGAGTAGCTGCTTTAATTAATGGCGATTCCGTGAAATCTACAGGAGAGAGTATTTTTTCTGGAGATTCTATTTTACCAGTTGGACGTATTGTTTACGAAGATTTAACAAAAGATACTTATTTTATTGGTCAAATTGAATTTTCTGAAAAATTGAGTCGTACAGATTTTTATATTGATATGCTTGGAAATGGAGGAAAAATGGCCAAAGAAGATTATATGAGTGGATCTCTTATGTTTGTCCAACTTTTTTCTTTGATTATTGTTTTTGCTTTTATCCATGCGCTTGGATCGAAAGTAGGAATTTTTCCTTATTTCTTTTCGCCAAAAGAGAAAAAGACTTCCGAATGGGAGTAATTATTTATGTAAAGGAGTTTTATTATGGAAAATAAAAAAATAAAAAAAGTTAATATGTTGTATCTTTTAGGATATATTTTTGTTCCTATTATTGTTTGTGCAGTTTGTTTCTTAGCAAGCTATCTTTGGTTTCCAGAAGGAAATATGGCTGTTATTTTACTTATGGGACCTTCTTTTTTATCTATTCTTTGGTGGGCTTGTGGTGGAAGTTTTCTTTTCAAAAGTAAACGAAAAAAATTTGAAAGAGAATTAGATGAGAGTGGTTTTGCAAGAAATCAAACTTTTTATGGTAGAGGAAGTATGATTTCAGTGGATATTAATAATGGAAAAATTGCTCTATTATTTTTCTGGAATCCTTTTGAAAGTTATGTCGTAGAGGCAAAACGTGTTACAAAAGCATGGGTTGATGATGGAAGACACGGAAAAGGCTTTATGGAAGGAAGTAGTCAAGTAAGTTTTCTATTTACTATTGATGAGATTAAGGTGCGTATTTATACATTTACATCCAATCAACGTTTCCGTATGGATACTGATTATATTCTTACAGGTATTTCTAAAGCTGATATGATGGTTAAAGTATTAGAAAGTGCTCGTAGTAATTCAAAATAATTATGGGATTGTTTAAAAAAGTTCGTTTACTTTTTCATGATGATTTATGTCCATCTTGTATGAAATCCATGGAAGAAAGAGGAAGACAACTTTATATGCTTCCTATGATGGTTGGGCATTATGATTCTCACGCAAGTGCTCTTTATTATAAGAAAAATTTAATAAAGGTTTATCGTAAAGCGGATATTCCAACAGGACAATATGCTTGTGGAATTATTGCTTATAAGTGTCTTGACTGTGGTTTTCGGAAAGTGAAAGTCTCTGTTTTTCTTCCTGTTCGTGATCAGGAAAAATATGAAGATGTCTTTTATTTTGAAAATGGAGAATTGGATGATTTTTTAGAATTTTAAAGGAAAGAATTTTCTTTCTTTTTTTTATTTTTAAAAATATCTTTTTTGTAACTTAGTTGTAACGTACTATATCATATAATGAAATTGTAAAACCAAAAACGTTTTAAGTGATCTTGGTTTTTATAGAAAGTATTATATTTATTTGAAGGAGGACATAATATGGAAATTTTAAAAGTTGAAAATCTTACCAAAGTATATGGTAAAGGTTCTACCCAAGTGGTTGCTTTAGATCATGTCTCTTTTTCAGTTGAAAAGGGAGAATTTGTTGCGATTGTTGGGGCTAGTGGAAGTGGGAAATCTACTTTACTTCATTTAATTGGAGGAGTTGATCGACCTACAAGTGGAAAAGTTTATATTGATGGAAAGGATATCTATGATTTTAATGATGATAAACTCGCGATTTTTAGAAGAAGACAAGTGGGACTTATTTATCAGTTTTATAATTTGATTCCTATTTTAAATGTAGAAGAAAATATAACTTTACCTTTGAGTTTGGATAATAGAGAAGTTCGTCGTGAAGATTTAGAGGATTTATTAAATTTACTAGGGCTTGAAAAAAGGAAAAATCATTTACCAAATGAACTTTCTGGAGGTCAACAACAAAGAACGAGTATTGGAAGAGCTTTAATCACGCATCCAACTATTATATTAGCAGATGAACCGACTGGGAATTTGGATTCAAAAACTAGTGATGAAATTGTTGAACTTTTAAGAAAGTCAAATCGTGATTATAAACAAACGATTATTATGATTACGCATAATATGGAAATTGCAGCTTGTGCAGATCGAATTATTAAAATTGAAGATGGTAAGATTGTGGGTGAATAAATATGAATTTATTAAATAAGCTTACTTTAAAAAATCTAAAACTAAATAAAAAAAGAACGATTGTTACGATTATTGGTATTATTTTATCCACAGCACTTCTTGCGGCTGTTTTCAGTATGTTTTTTAGTGCAAGAGGAAGTTTTATTAATTTTGAGATAAGAAGAAAAGGAAATTATCATTATTATTTTTCAGATGTTCCTACTTCTTCGTTAAAAACGATTTCATTGAATCGTAAGTTGGATAAAATTTACTTAGTGAAAAATATTGGATATTCTCTTTTAACGGATTTTAGTGCTAGTTATAAAAATCCATATAAACCATATTTTTATGTAAAAGCATTTGCAGAAGATTCTTTAAAAAATTTAGGAGTTCATTTAGTAGAGGGGAGAATGCCTGAAAATTCTTCGGAAATTTTGATATCAAGTCATTTAAATACCAATGCTGGAATTAAACTTGCGATTGGTTCAAAAATTTCTTTACATATGGGAAATAGAATTTTTGATGGAGAAAATTTGACACAAAATAATCCCTATATAGAAGGCGAAGAATTTTTATCTTCTGGAGTTGAGAAGTCTTATACTGTTGTTGGATTAATGGTAACACTATCTATTGAGGATTATTCTTCTCCAGGATATGTGGCTGAAACATAGATCTGAAGAGC
>CAMSXY010000123.1 GCA_947065955.1 uncultured Caryophanales bacterium
GCATTTACAATTACATATGATTTAAATGGAGGAGAAGGAGAAATTCCAAATGGGAAAAAAATAGAGTACATACCCTATATAGTAGAGAAAAAAATACCAACCAAAGAAAATTTTATATTTATAGGATGGAATCTTGAAAAAGATGCCCTAGCAGCTTCTTTTGTAGGAGGCGATCGTTTAAGTGAAGAGCAGGATTTAACTTTATATGCGGTATGGGAAAGTACACTTCCTAAAGAGAATCCTACTATCGAAGAGATTATAACAAGCTCTTCACAAACAGCAACAAAAGATCCAGATGGAAATAGAAGATATGTAGGTTCCAATCCTGATAATTATGTAAGGTTTAATAATGAATTATGGAGAATCATAGGAGTATTCAATGGAAGTACAAAAATTATTCGTTATTCAAAAATGAGTCAAAAATATAACTCTACTACAAAAAATGACTGGAGTACCTCTACGTTAAAAGAGTATTTAAATGGTAGTTTTTATAATTCGATGGATGCTATGAGCAAAAGTTTAATCGAAACCAATCATGTATGGAGACTCGGAGGCGTTTCAGCAACCAAAGCTTCTTGGACACCAAGCTATGTTTATAACGCAGAAAAAAGTACGAGTGTATATAGCGGAAATCCGACTACTTGGACTGGGGCTATAGGAATTATGTATGCATCCGATTATGGTTATGCGACTTCGAGCAGTTGTAGTTCAACATCTCTTTATAGTTGGAACTCGGTTGCAAATAAAGATTGCCTTACAAATAATTGGCTTTATAAAAATGACGCAAATTATGCTTTATTAAATACTCCATATACGGCTAAAAATCTTTCCCTTTTTATAGCTAGTACAGGAAGAGTAAATATGCAAGGAGTAACACTTTCATATAGTATAAACCCTGTTTGTTATTTGAAACCGGATGTAAAAATAGCAGGTGGATCCGGAAGCATTTCAGACCCTTTTCTTTTAGAATTTCAAACTGAGTAAAAATAGAATAAGATAAACGTAGACTTTAATAGAAAAACTCTAAATCATTAAGTTAATAAAAAGTTTAAGAATCAAAAGAATAAAAAATATGCTTAATAAACCAAGATTTTGTAATCTTGGTTTTCTTTATAAAAGAGTGTAACTTTTTTAAAAAAAAGATAAAAATGTTTCCTATTAAAAAGAAGTATGCTATAATATATGTGTAAAAAAAGCACTACATTTTAAAAAATATTGATTATGGGGTGATAATATGTTAAATTTAATCGCACATACAGTTCTTTCCTTTTTTTTATTAATAGATAAAGCTATATACGGATTTTCTGTAATTGTATATGATCTTTTAATTTTAATTTCAAAAACAAATATTTTCAAACAGGAAATCTTTACTGATTTTTCATCAAGGGTTTATGCTCTTGTTGGAATTTTTATGTTATTTAAAGTATCCTTTTCTATTTTAAATTATATCATTAATCCAGATGATCTATCAGACAAACAAAAAGGAATGGGAAAGATTGTTACAAATGTAGTGATCGTTTTAGTGTTAATTGTGTTAACCCCACGAATATTTTCGGAAGCTATGGAAATTCAGCAATTAATATTAAGTGAAGATATTTTAGGAAAACTAGTCTTAGGAGGAAGTCCTAATGATTCTATTTGTAATCAATATATCGAATTAGGCCAACCTTTACCTAATGATATTATTTGTCAACGTAATGCAGGCGATTTTATTGCACGGGAAACCTTTTCTCCTTTTTTCCGATATACAGATCAAAATAATCAAGAAAAAAATAGCCTTTCAGAAACATTTTCAGCTGCTATGGATGCCATATGGGATGATACAGCCACTTATTATATTCTTGCTTCAACAGCAGCTGGTGTTGTTTTAGCTTTAGTTTTATTACAATATTGTTTTGATGTAGCTATTCGGGCTGTTAAACTTGTATTTTTTCAACTAATAGCTCCTGTAGCCATTATTTCCTTAATCGATCCTAAAAGTTCTAAAGACGGTCTTTTTAAAAAAGGAACCAAGGCAGCTATTAAGACTTACTTAGATTTATTTATTCGACTTTTAGCAATTTATTTTGTTATATTTATTATTGGTAATATCAGTATAAAAGTCCCAGAAGGATCTGGAGTAGCTGGATCTTTTGCGCAAGCTCTTATTATTTTAGGTGCTTTATTATTTGCAAAACAATTACCAAATTTCTTAAAAGAACTTGGTATCAATATGAGTGGAGGATTTACGCTAAATCCGATGAAGAGAATTGCAGAAGCACCTGTTTTAGGGGGAGTTACTTCTGCTGCTATTACAAAAGCAACAGGATATGCTTGGAATGCAGCTAATTTAGGGGCAGGTTTTATTTCTGGAAAAGCACGAGAATTAGCTGGGAAAGTCACTGGGAAGGAATTTGAATCTTGGGATAGTAATGCCGCTTTGGAAAGAGCAAGACTTCGAAATAAAGCTTATTCTGTAGAAGCTTGGTCTAGAATACAAAGTGCAGGACTTAAAGGGAATGGAAATTATAGCGGACCGCAAGGACATGATTTATATGCTTCTTCTTCGAGTGGAGATCCTGAAAGAAAGGGTGGCCTACCAGGGCTAATCTCTGGAAGAAAAAATGCTGCTTTCCGTGAAGTACAGTACCATACTTTTGAACAGAGTGACTCAGATGGTGTAAAAAGTGCAAAAGGCATTAAAGCAACTGTTTCTAACGCACAAAACTTAGTTAATACCATAAATAATCAAGCAAGTGCAAAATATCAAGCTGCAGTAACAAGTGGAAATACAGCTCAGATGCAGACTTATGAGCAACAAATGCGAGCAGATCCTTCTATAAATTACAAAGATCTTGCAAAAGGGGTTGCACGAGAATATAATGACTGGGTAAAAAATTATAATGCAAATGCAAAACCAGGAGTTCCAAAAAAACAAGAAATTGATGCGGAACATCTTGCAAATTTAAATACAGATTTCTCAACGTATATTGCTAATTTAGCTAATAGCATTAACACCGAAGGAAAAGAGATAGATCAAAACGGTAATGTTATTGGAAATTTTGAATTAAAAATGATCGATAAAACGGGATTAGCGCAAAGTAAAGCAACAACGATTGCAGAATTATCGCAGGTTATGTCCATGTTTGCGAAAGCTTCTTCGGATCACTTAGATAAAGAGATGAAATCGCAAAAAGGAGCTCCACCAATGCCAGGAGGTCCCAAAAAATAAAAAATAGAATAAAAAGGGTGTGATACAGGAATGAATAATAATTTTTTAATACCAGCAAATTCAAAAAAGTCAATGCTCATTTTTGGACTTTTTAATACATTTGATTTAATCCTATTTGGAAGTGGAGTATTAGTTTCTTTAGTATTATTGATGATTTTACCTCTAGAGGAGTTTACTTACGCAGTTATTGCTTTATCCCCTGGGGTTATTTGTGGATTCTTAGTACTTCCTGTTCCCAATTATCATAATATCCGAACTATTATAAAAACAACATTTGAATTTTTTAAGATCGGAAGAGCGTCGTGTAGGGAAAGAGTGTTCATCCTTGTG
>CAMSXY010000124.1 GCA_947065955.1 uncultured Caryophanales bacterium
AGGCATGAAAGGGAGGTTTTTAGAATGAATTACACTTTATCAGGGGAAATAAAAAAAGTTTTTGTTAAGAATCTTTTTTATCAAAAAAGCAGAAAGGAATGTTTGAAAAAAAATTATAGATTTTCTAAAAAAAGATTTTGATTATTTTGGGGTGAATATATGGATCTTTTTGATAATTATACATTTTATAATTTTTAAAACGTAAATATAATAATGCTTTTTTATTTTCTTCTCTTTATTTTATGTTAGAAATTAAAAGAAGAAAATTACAAAGGTTTAATAAAAAAAACTTTTTAAGTTTTTATGTTATAATAGTAAGTATGAAAATGAGAGGAAGTTTTGATATTTATGAAAAAAAGAAAAAAAATATGGTTTCTTATTTTTCTTTTCCTTTTCCTTCTTTTTATAGTGTATTTTTTATACCAATGGAATTATATTCCTCATAAAAAATATACTAATGAAGATTTTCATATTGAAACTTACTATAGTTCCATAGATAAAGATCAAGATGGCATTGATGATCAAACGGATATTTTAAATAGTGTAAGAGAATATATTGAAAAAAAACCAAAATATAAAAGTGTGTATTATAAAAATGGCTATCCAGACGATGGATATGGAGTCTGTACAGACGTTGTTGCTTTTGGACTTTTAAAAGCTGGCTATGATTTAAGAGAATTGGTTAATGAGGATATTCGTCTTTATAATCAGTTTTATAATATTGATGTAATTGATAAGAATATTGATTTTAGAAGGGTTAGAAATTTAAAAATTTATTTTGATCGTCATGCGATTTCTTTAACAACCAATATTTATGATATCCAAGAATGGCAAGGGGGCGACATTGTCGTATTTAAGGATCATATTGGAATTGTTTCGGATAAAAGAAATAGAAAAGGAATTAGCTTTGTGATTCATCATGCGAATCCTTATCAAAGATATTATGAGGAAGATATATTAGAATTAAAAGATATTATAGGGCATTATCGAATTAGTTAATTAGATCCATTTATAGAAACTTTTTAAAAAGATAAAAATTTTGGAGGTGGGAACATGAGAAAACAAATACAATAAGTCTGGCATAAACTTAGATTATGCCTAAAAGGAGGCATATATGTTTGAAGTTAAAAATATAGATATTAAAGTATCTGATCGATATTTAATAAAATCTTTATCCTTTACTTTACAAAAAGGAGATAAAATGGCCATTATTGGCGAGGAAGGAAATGGAAAATCAACTTTATTAAAAGCTTTACTTGGTATATGTAATTATGCAGAAATAAAGGGAACCCTTCAAGATAAAAATCATACAATTGGTTATTTAGAGCAATCTATGAAAGAAGAAACTTTAAAAAAAAAAGTTTATGATTTTTTATTTGAAGATACAAATAATTATTATAATAAAGTAGCTATGTTTTATACTTATTTGGAAAACTTAGAACTGGAAGATACTATATTAGAACGGGAACTTTCCTTTCTATCGGGAGGAGAACGCGTTAAAATAGGGATAGTAAAGCTTTTATTAGAAGAAGTGGATATTCTTTTTTTAGACGAACCAACGAATGATTTAGATATAAAAACTTTAGAATGGTTAGAAAATTTCATAAAAAAAACAGATAAACCTGTTTTATATGTATCGCACGATGAAACACTTTTATCAAAAACAGCTAATAAAATTCTTCATTTGGAATTAGTAAAGAAGAAAAAAGTATGTAAACATACTTTAGTAAAAATGTCTTATGATGCGTATATAGAAAGCAGACTACAGGCAATCGATCACCAAACACAGGTAGCAAGGTTCGAAAAAAGACAATATTTAAAAAAACAGGATCGTCTGTATCAAATTATGCAGAAAGTGAAGTATCAACAAGCAACTATTACTAGGAAAGATCCTCATGGAGCTAAACTTTTAAAAAAGAAGATGCATTCTTTAAAATCCCAAGAAAAAAAATTGGAAAATACACAACTTACAGAAGTTCCTGATGTAGAAGAAAGTATTTCTTTTTGTTTTGAAGAGGTGAAAATTCCTAAGAGTAAAGAAATTGTTATCATGGATATTCCAAAACTTTCTATTGGAACTAAGGAATTATCTAAAAATATACAATTAAAGATTGTTGGCACCCCCCATATTTGTATTGTTGGAAAAAATGGAGCTGGAAAAACGACTCTTTTAAAACAAATTTATGAAAATTTAAAAGGAAGATCCGATTTAAAGGTTGGTTTTATGCCACAAGTATATGAGGAGGTTTTAAAATCATATGATACTGTTTTAGACTTTTTTAACTTTAGTAAAAAGGAAGATCTTACAAAAGCAAGGATGTATTTGGGGAACATGAATTTTACAAAGGAAGAAATGGAGGGGAAAATTGAAAATCTAAGTAATGGAACAAAAGCAAAACTCTTTTTAATTAAGTTTGTTCTTGAAAAATGTGATGTTTTATTGTTGGATGAACCTACAAGAAATGTAAGTCCTTTATCTAACCCCGTTATTCGAAATGTTTTAAAACATTTTAAAGGAACAATTATTAGTGTATCGCATGACCGTAAATATATAGAGGAAGTCATCGATTGTGGTTATCTTTTAAAGGAAGATGGGATAAAGGAGATAAAAAAAGAAGAGATGTCTTTTTAAATTTTGTGTATAAAAAGATAAAAGCGGGTGGTCAATCTGCTTTTTTTGCATTATAATAGATTTATAATAAAAAGTTTTTTATGGAGATGCAAACAGAGATTTTTAAGAAAGTTTTTTATAAAAAAACTTTAGATTGTAAAGACGTTTAAAGAAAAGTATACTATTTTTTCACTTTCTTATGGGGAATATACATATTGAAGGAACAAGTTTCTTTTTTTCTTAAGAAAAAAAGGGGTCTGGTTTTGAAAAAATTCGGTGTTAGGGAGTGTGTTACAATGGAAAAAACAAGATGTTGCTGGTGTAATTTAAAAAATCCTCATTATGTTTTATATCATGATCAAGAATGGGGGGTTCCTCATTTTCAAGATTCTTATTTGTTAGAAATGCTTATTCTTGAATCTTTTCAAGCTGGTTTATCTTGGGAATGTGTACTTAATAAGCGTACTTCTTTTAAAGAGGCTTATGATAATTTTGATTTGGAAAAGATAATTTCTTATGGGGAAGAAAAAATACAAGAATTAGTGCAAAATAAACACATTATTCGAAATAGACGTAAAATTGAAGCAAGTATTGAAAATGCTCGTATATTTAAGCAAATAAAGCAAGAATATGGAACCTTTTATCACTATTTAAAAACATTTATCAAAGAATATCCTCTTTATGAAACCTTTAAAACAACTAACCTATTGTCTGATCAAATTTCTTTGGATTTAAAAAAAAGGGGAATGAAATTTGTTGGAACTACAATTATTTATTCTTATTTGCAGGCTATTGGAATTATTAATTCTCA
>CAMSXY010000125.1 GCA_947065955.1 uncultured Caryophanales bacterium
GATAGACTTGGGTGACTGGAGTTCAGACGTGTGCTCTTCCGATCTAAAGAATGAACAGAATTTACAAAATTTCGATTTTCAAGACTTGATAAAACAACCATATTCATATCTGTAATAGCGGGACTTTTTAAAGTATCCATTTCATAAGAAAACTCTATATCTGGATTAAAAAAGAAATCCACTTTATTTTCATTAAATTCTTTTAATAAGTTTTCTAGACTACTATAACGTTTATAAGTAAACTCCACATTGGAAGTTTTGGAAAAGGTATTTAGCAATTGATAATTGATCCCCATTAAATCATTTTGAACTAAAATATCATAAGGTTCATTTAAAACAAACCCATATACATATCGCTTATTAGTAAGTAAATCCTGTTCTTTTTCACTAAAACGGAAATAGTTGGTTGTTAAGTATTTTGAAAAAACATCTTCATATTTCTCATTCATCCATTTTTTAAAAAACTTTCCTATAATAGCATTTAATTTATCATTATTTCCAAGAGTTAAAACATAATGGTTTGTATATTCTGTAATATGATACGCAATATGTAACTCATTTTCTAAAATTTCTTTTAAATAAGTTGTTTCTAAAAGAACAATAGCATCTACTTCTGGATCCATTTTTTCTTGTTCACTTCCAAAGACACCTATGAATAAATCACTTAATTTTTCATAAGGGGTTAAAGCGATATTATTATCTATATTTAAGTAGGTACTTACCCTATCAATATCCTCTTTCAACACCCCAATTTTTAAAGAACCCATTTCACTTGTCTTATTATAATGTTTGTCTTCTTTTGTTAATAAAACATAGTGATCTGTATACATTAAAAGTTGATTATCTTCTATTTTTTCTACCTTTTCAAGAGAATATTCATTAGGTTCACTTTCATCGTTTAAACTATAAGCAACACGATTAAATTCTAAACCTGTTGTAGATTCTAGATCCTTTAAAAAATCAAAAACAATTCCCTCCCCATTATAATTAATAATAGGAATCCGATTTAACACAGAAATATCAAAAACAGTTGCTTTGTTTTTTTCAATCCACTGTTTTTCAAGTAATGTTAAAGTAGTATCTTTATCTTCCCGATTTAAAATAAAATAGGTGACTCCTCCTATCACAAGTATAATGAAAAGTCCTATAGGAAGAAGCCATTTTAATTTATCCTTCATCTTTTTCACCTATATTTCGATTAGACCACAAAAAGTTGGTCGAAGTTTTATGTTTATATCCAATAAGAGGATAACGTTCTTTGTCCTCCGCATTTAAGAAAATTTGTATATCAAAATAATTTTTTTGTTCATCGCTTAATTGCTCAATCACTTTATTAGCTAATGTTTTCGCAACATCAATAGCAACATCATCTTCTAAAGAAATAATATAATTTAAAATTCTTCCTGAAAGATGATAAGTAACATTCTTTACCCCTGCTGTGGAAAGAAGAGTATCCTTTATTTTAGTATTTTGCTCCTCTGTTACGGTTACCTCTTCAATTCCATCCAGTCTCTCTCCATACAAATTCTTGCTCTCATCGGGATATACTAATTCCTTAATTCCCAAAAAAACAAGAATCATTAAAACAAGAAATACAGCTAATCCAATGAACCAAAATTTATGTTTTTTTATAAATTCCATTTTTTCACTCCATTCGCTCCTTTATTATACTATATTTCTTTTCTTTTTTCAAATGAAATAAAATTGCAACATTTTCTTTACATATTAAAAAAAGAGAACGGGGATTCTCTTTTTTTGTAGAAAGTTTTACTTTTTTTATTTATATCTAATTATAGAAAGTATTGAAAAATGTTTTTATCGAGAATGGGGATTCTCTTTATAGAGTATTTATAAAAATTTTTTTCTTAACGTATCAACCTCCATCACTACTTTATTTATAAGAAGCTTGAAGATTCTTTTTTATTTCGTTTCCAATTTTTTTCTACTATTATCACCTCCACAGTACCCATTATAAAGTTCGTTTGTGAAATTTTATTGATAGAATTGTGAAAATTTTATCACATTTTGTTAAAAGAAAAAAAAGCCTTATAAAACAAAGGATTTTTTCCAACTATTTTTTTATATTTTGAAACCCATTCATTTTTTCAAAAGAGGAAGAAGCTCGAAAAGTATTCTGTTTTTGGTTATCGGCTTCTACCTTTATTTTTTTTTCTTCAAAACGAGATTGGAGGGAAGGGTTTTCTCTTTTAATCTCTTCTACCGTTTTTATTGTAGTTTTTTCTCTTTCTTTTGGTTTTTCTTCTTGAGGA
Source organism: uncultured Caryophanales bacterium (assembly GCA_947065955.1). Lineage (GTDB taxonomy): Bacteria > Bacillota_I > Bacilli_A > RF39 > UBA660 > CAMSXY01. The sequence goes on from CAMSXY010000125.1 coordinate 2,271, forward strand.
AAAAAACCTTTATGAAAATTTAACATATATCCTCCTTTAATAGTTCTTTCACAGGACCATACGACTTTCGGTACCCCTCTATCAAACCATAATTTTTCATAGCTTCTATATGCTTTTTTGTGGGATATCCTTTATGGTTTTTAAATCCATACATTGGATATTTTTGATCCAACTTTATCATCATATGATCTCTTGTTACTTTCGCAACTACACTAGCAGCTGCGATACTGATACTTTTAGAATCTCCCTTTATAATAGAAGTCGAAGGGATCTTTAAATCTAAAGGCATAGCGTCAATCAACACATGTTCTAAAGGAATCTTTTTTTCAACCTCTTCAATGGCTTTTTTCATAGCCTGCTGTGTAGCTCGATAAATATTGATTTTATCAATAACTTTTTCATCTTCCATACCAATTCCAATTGCAAGAGCATGGTCTAGAATATATTTATAAAATTCTTCTCTTTTCTTTTCACTTAATTTTTTAGAGTCTGTTAGTCCTTCCAAAACAAAATCAGAAGGAAGAACCACACAAGCAGCAACGACTGGGCCAATTAAAGGCCCCCTTCCAACTTCATCAACTCCTCCAATTTGAACAATGCCTTTTTGATACAATTCTTTTTCATATTTCCATAAATCCATGCTATCACCACTTTTATTATACACAAAATTTCTTTTTTATTCTATAAAATCACTCTTCTTTAGAAAGTTTTTGAATAATACCAATTCCATATTTTCCTTTTAATTCATCTATTGTTTTTGAAAGAATATCTTCTTTTTTTTCCTCCTCTAAATCATCAAAAATAGAAATCTGTTTTACCACACTATCAGAAAGCTGATCAAAACGAACCCCTACTAAACGAATTGGTTCAAAATCTTCTATTTCTTGTAATAAACTTCGTACCACTTGCAGAATTTCCTTTGTTTGATTGGTAGCATTTAAAAGTTTTCTCTGATGTGTAAAATTCTTAAAATATTTATCTTTTAAAATTACAGCAATAACTTTTGTATATTTTTTCTTTCTTCGAAGTTCCACAGTTAATTCTTCTACCAAAGGAAGAAGATGAACATAAATTTCTTCTTTTCTTTTCAAATTATAAGGAAGAGTTCGCGTTGTACTCAT
>CAMSXY010000126.1 GCA_947065955.1 uncultured Caryophanales bacterium
TATTAATATTTTTTACGACTTATTTAGGTGTCACATCATTGACAACTAAACAAATACCTATAAAAAAAGAATATAAAGCTTTTTAATCATTAAAAAACAGGAAAGGATTTCGAAAATTTTTTTACATTTTCCTTCCTAATTTTGAATAGAATAGTACTAAATGGAGGGAGAAGAATGATAATACTCACAAAATCAGTACTTGTTATGATGGTTGGTTTTATTTTATCTGTTATAGTAGGGGTTCTTCTAATTCCTTTTTTAAAGAAATGGAAAGCAAGTCAACGTCTTAGTATCTACTTAGAAGAAACACACAAAAAAAAGGTTGGAACACCAACCATGGGAGGTCTTATTTTTATCCTTCCTCCCCTTTTCATTATGATTCTTTTGTTACTTATGAAGAAAATAGAATGGAGTTATAGCTTAGTAATTGTTCTTTTTACCTTTGTAAGCTATGCTCTTATTGGATTTATAGATGACTATTTAATTATTAAAAGAAATAATAATAAAGGTCTAACAGAAGGAATGAAACTATTTTTGCAGCTCCTTGTTGCAGTCGTTTTTTTCTTTATATTTCTTTATTATGGTAACGAACCCCTTCTTTGGATTCATACATTTCATTTTAAATGGAATATTGGATGGTTTTATGGACTTTTTATTTTACTTGTTCTTGTTGCAAGTAGTAATGCTGTTAATTTAACCGATGGATTGGATGGTCTTTCTGGAGGACTTTGTGTCATTGCTTTCCTAACCTTTGGACTTCTTGCATGGAATACAGATTGGTTATATGGATATGAAGAAATTGCCCTTTTTTGTTTTAGTCTTGTAGGAGCCCTTTTAGGATTTCTTCTTTTTAATAGTAATCCCGCCAAAATATTCATGGGCGATACAGGATCCCTCTGTTTAGGAGCCACCCTAGGAGCGATTGCAATCTTGACACGACATGAATTACTTTTAGTTGTTATAGGAATTGTTTTTGTTTTAGAAACCGTAACTTGTATTTTACAAAGAGGTTATTATAAATTAACCAAAAAAAGAATTTTTCCAATGACTCCCATTCACCATACCTTTGAAAAATTAGGATGGAAAGAAACCGATATTGTAAAATTATTTTGGGTTATTGGTCTTCTTGGAGCCATGTTAGCAATCGGATTCGGGGTTTGGTTATGAGAAAAAACAAAGTAGATCTTATTTTATTTATAAGCATCCTTACAATTTCTATTTTTGGTCTTATTATGATTGCCTCTGCTTCAAGTATTTGGGCAGAATATAAATTTAATGATCCACTTAAATTTGTAAAAAATCAAGGATTATTTTTTTTAGTCGGTATATTTTTAATGATTGTCATTAGCCGAATCGATTATAAAATCTATTATAAAAAATCTAATTTTTTACTTGGAACCTGTTTACTTTTATTGCTTCTTGTATTAATTCCTGGAATTGGGAAAATCCGAAATGGAAGTCGTAGCTGGTTTGGAGTAGGTTCCTTTGGGATTCAACCAAGTGAATTTGCGAAATTAGGTTTAATTATCTTCACATCCAAGTATTTATGTAATAATGAAAAAAATTTAAAAGATTTAAAAAAAGGAGTCCTTCCTATTTTAGGAATCACCCTTCTTATTTTTGGTCTCATTTTACTGCAACCAGACTTTGGAACTGGAATTATTCTAGTAATTAGTGTAATTGGTCTTTTATTTATAGGAGGCGTAGATTTTAAATTTTTTCTTCGTTTAGGAATGTTAGGTGTTATTGGAATTGTTATTTTAATACTCATAGCCCCTTATCGTTTAGAACGTATTTTATCCTTTTTAAATCCTTGGCAAGATCCTCTTGGGAGTGGATTTCAAATTATTCAATCCCTATATGCCATTGGTCCAGGAGGAATTTTTGGATTTGGGTTTGGAAATTCAAGACAAAAACACTTTTATCTACCAGAACCACAAACCGATTTTATTTTCTCCATTATTAGTGAGGAATTTGGATTTCTAGGTGTTTTAATTGTTACAAGTCTATTTTTAACGATTATCGTAACAGGATTTCAAATTGCTTATAAATCGAAAGATTTATTTGGAAAATACCTTTCTTTTGGAATTATTTTTCAAATAGCTTTTCAAGCCATTTTAAATTTAATGGTTGTTGTTGGACTAATCCCTGTTACTGGTGTTACACTTCCCTTTTTATCCTATGGAGGATCCAGTTTGCTCATTACTTTATGTAGTATGGGGATTGTTTTAAACATTTCTAGAAGGGAACGCTAAATTTTTGTTAACTTCTCAAGATAATAAAAATTTTTAAACCATCCAGAAGAAAAACAGTCAGAAAAATTATAAATCGAAGATTTCTCTTTCATAATTTTTCTTTTTTTTGATATGCTTTATTAGGTGAGATTATGTTCTTTAAAAATATTCATATTCGAATAAAAATTGTATTAGTTGTCATTTTTCTTTTATTTTTATTGATAATAGGAAAAGTCTTTTATATTCAAGTAATTGATTACAAAAGATTAAATGCCTATGCCAATAGTCTTTGGAGTCGTAATTTACCCATCGAAGCCAATAGAGGAATCATCTATGATACCAATGGAGTTGTTCTTGCTAGTAACGTAACGACTACATCCTTAATTTTAATTCCAAATCAAATTGAAAATAAAGAAGAAACCGCCAAAGCTCTTGCCAATATTTTAAATGTGAGTTATGAAGATATGTATGCACATGTTAGCAAAAAAACATCAATTGAAAGAGTACATCCAGAAGGAAGAAGATTGTCCTATGAAATTGCAGATAAAATTAATGCATTAAAAATAGATGGTGTATATCTAGTAAAAGAATCCAAAAGATATTATCCTTTCGATACTTTAATGGCACATACAATCGGATTTGTTGGGATCGATAATCAAGGCTTAAGTGGTTTAGAACTTATGTACGATGATTATTTGACTGGAAGTTATGGAGCAATAAAATATTATGGAGATGCGAAAGGGAATCGTCTTTCTTTAAATGAAATTTACGAAAAACCACAAGATGGGATTAATATGACCCTTACAATTAACTATGAAATACAAGCAGCTTTAGAAAGAGAACTGAATAATGCAGTTTTGAAATATAACCCAGATCAAGCAATTGGTATTGTAATGGATCCCAAAACAGGAGAAGTTTTAGCAATGGCTTCTAGACCCACTTTTTCTCCAAGTGAATATCAAAACTACACAACAGAAGAAATTAATCGAAATTTACCTATATGGTCTACCTATGAACCAGGATCCACTTTCAAAATTATTACATTGGCCGCTTCCTTAGAGGAAAAAATCGTTGATTTGGAAAATGATCGATTTACAGATACAGGTTCCATCAAAGTAGAAAATGCAAACCTACATTGTTGGA
>CAMSXY010000127.1 GCA_947065955.1 uncultured Caryophanales bacterium
TAATAAACACCACTAACAAGTATTGCATTTTCTTTTCTTATAATCGTTCATCTATTATTTTAGGGTTCTTACTAGAAATATTCTTATTTTTCATACGGATTTTATTCTTCTAATGGATAGTTATGACTTTCATTAAAAAAAACTTCACCTCAATATAAGGGAAGATTTAACTTTCACTAACCTATTTCAATTAACTCTTTAAAATAATTCTAATTGTTCCACTTTTTGTCCGCAACTTAATAAAATCAGCTCTTTCATATTTTCATAGGACTTAGCAAATGAATTCGGTATTTCTAATAAGGTAATATCTTTTTCCTTGCATATTTGAACTTTTCTAGCATCGCATTTTTCTCTTTCCAGATTTCCAAAATGTTCCCCACCTTGTAATTCAATAGCAATTGTTGGGATTAGCTTCCTATCGTCTATCTTATAAAGTACAATATCAAATTCCAAACGAGAGTTTGAGAGAACTGGATCGTTTGAGAATAATATACTCAGTTTAACATTTCTTTTGACTTGAAAAAAATTATTAATACTACAAAAATGTGATAAAGTTCGAAAAAAATCATCTTCGAATTTACTACCATTCGAATTTCCTATTTGAATCCTATAAGATTCATTTGGAAGAACCTCTTCGTTACCTTTATTCGCTACATACTTTACTAAATTATACAAATCATCTTTTTTATCCGTAGATAATTTCTCTAGTGCTTCCACATCGGAAACGACTATTAAATGTTTTTTAGCTCTTGTTACTGCGACATTCGTAATCTCTGCATTATTTTTTATCCATTCAAACGTTTTTTTACTTGTTTTAGGTGATATAGAGGATGATATGATAATGGTATCTTTTTCAGCACCCTGTACTTGATGGATTGTTCCACAGGATACTTCCTCTATATTATTTTCTTTTAACATTGAATTAATAAGGTTTTGTTGATTTTTAAAGGGGGTAATGATAGTAACTCCCTTTAACTCATTTCTTTTTATATAGTCAATAATCGCTTTTGCTTCTTCATAATTTTCATTTTTTAATTTTGAATTCATATTTTTAACGTTTAGTAATGTTAATTTCCCTTCATCGGATAAATATTCAAGATTTAATTTACCATTATAAAACCTTTTATTGGAAAAATCGATGATCTTTCGACCACATCTATAATGATAGGTAAGCATGATATTTCTTGAAATAGTATCATGTTTTCTCATAATATCTAAAATAGAATATTTATTATAGTCGTAATCACTTGTTATTCCATATTCCATTTTTAAATATTCATTAATGCTATCTTCTAATACGATGACAGGTTTTAACTGATTGGTATCTCCAACAAGTAAAAGTTGTTTTGCTCTTGCAATGGGAAGTAGTGCGGTTGCACAATTACATTGTCCAGCTTCATCCATGATCACTAAATCAAATGTATGATTTGCACTTCCAAGCCTTGCTGCGGAAATATTCGTTGTAATGATGATTGGAAAAGCCGCTTCCAATAATTTAATATTATCGTCGCTAGTACACCATTTATTAAAAGCTTTTACTCGGTCTTCGGTATCTTTCATTTTACAAATTTCAATTAAGGGAAGATATCTTGGTGTTTTTAATTTTTTTATATATTTAATAGATTCAAAAAACATATATTGCTTAAATCCTTTGTCTTCTGAAACGGAAGTTACAAATTTTAAGACATCTTTATTGGAAATAATAGGCATTTGTTTATATTCTTCTATTAATTCTTTTATTTGTTTTTCAATATTTTGATATAAATGATTGGCAGGATTATGGATGGATGCGTAAAGTCTTTTTGCACTTTCTATTCTGGATTTTAATTCCTTTTTTTTCTCGTAAATTTCGAGATATTTTAGTAAATCCTTGTTTCCTTCCTTCATTTTTTCTTTAATTTTATTTATTTTTTCATCATCTGGTTCTAATTTTGGTTGAAAGTTATATAAATCTAAGATCCTTAAGGTGGATTTAGCGACTTCTTTTCGGTTTCCTAATCTTATATAAGGAAATGGAACATCATCCTTTTCTTTGTAGGAAAATGACAATTTTTCTAATATTCCATTAATGGGTTTATTATTGGAAGAACATATAAGAGTCGTTCTTGCATTAAAAAATTCACTTAATACAACGTTTAATATCGTTTGCGTTTTTCCTGTCCCTGGAGGGCCTTGAACGTAGGTTATAGGATATTTCATAGCATTATATATAACTCTCATTTGATCGATATTCACTTTATGATCATATATAACAATCGATGGTTCTTTTCTTTTGGCTCCAAATCTATTGGAATTCCCAAAAAATGCTTTTAATGGATGTTCTAAGTTACCGTTTTCAATTTTTTCTTCAATGATTCTATAGGTAGGAGCTAGATTAGCACTCATGTTTCTTTGTAAAATCATAAATTCGGGCATTTGATTTATTATTTCGGTTCCTCTTAAATTAGCTCGTATTAATTCTGTATACTCCTTTAAATAATCATTTAAATGATTGGTTATATTATTTATAAATTCTTGTGGATCTATATCAATATAAGAACTAAGGGAATGCTTTTTATTTTTTATTAAAAAACTTTGATTTACTCTTGGTAGCTCATTTATAGATAATTTCTTTGTTGCTGGATTAAATCTTACATCATAATATAAAACTATGTATTTTTTTTCGTTTTCATCAATTGCAAGAAAGGATAAAACTAAGTTATTCACCTCTCCATCCACTTTTCTTTTATCGTAATTTTTTATATAATTAAGAACTTGTTTTTCTTGCGTCTCGTTTAAAACGATTTGTCTTTTTTTTAATAATATATCTTTATCCAGTCCCTTTATTAAAAACGTATCTTTTTGAAAGGGATCGTTATCTAATTGGTTACATTTCATATAATATCTTAAAATATTATTATTGAAGGTTTCATATTTTAACCATTTTGCATCTTCCCTGTTATGTTCGATTTTATTTATTAAGGCATGGGGTGTTTCATAGGTTGTAAATTCTAGAAGCTGAGCAGTTAAAATACTATCAAACGCAATAGTGGCATTTAAACTATTGAATGATTTTTGATCATTAAATATATCAACAATCAATTGCCTATTTTTTAAATCAATATCTTTGGTAGCTATCCAATAATACGTTATTTCGTTTTGATTATTTTTGTAGGATATATCAATCCATTTTCCCTTTTTGATCCCCTCTGATATAATTAATTCAATATTTTTCATTACAAAACATCTCCGCTCTTAAGACTTTTTGTACTACCGTTTTATTTTGGGGTTATTGTATAGAAATACCCTAAATAATGAGATCGGAAGAGCGTCGTGTAGGGAAAGAGTGTTCATCCTTGTGTA
>CAMSXY010000128.1 GCA_947065955.1 uncultured Caryophanales bacterium
ACACAAGGATGAACACTCTTTCCCTACACGACGCTCTTCCGATCTATGATCATTACAATAGAGAAGCTATCAAGAAGAAAATGAAAAAATTTATTTTAGAGAATGCCGAATTCTTTGATATCTATCCTGAAAATATCGCATTCCGCTATCAAATTTTTAAATAAATCCGTGTTTTCATTACGGATTTTTTTTGTTTTGGAATACTTTATACTAGGTGGTATTATGAAATGGATATCTTTTATGAAGGAAGAGGCAAAAGCGATTATAAAAAATGATCCTGCTATTCACACAAAATGGGAAATTATTTTATATCCAAGTTTTCGTGCTATGTTAGGATATCAAATAGCTCATTTTTTGTATAAAAAGAAATTCTTTTTTCTTGCTCGTTTTTTTAGTGAATATATAAAAAGAAAAACAGGAATTGAAATACATCCTGGAGCAACTATTGGCAAAGGTGTTTTTATTGATCATGGGCAGGGCGTTGTTATTGGGGAAACTGCCATGATAGGAGATTATGTTATTTTATATCATGGAGTAACCCTCGGTGGTACAGGAAAAGAAAAGGGAAAAAGACATCCTACAATTGAAGAGGGTGTGCAAATTGGTGCAGGAGCTAAGATTTTGGGAAATATTAAAGTGGGAAAGAATGCCAAAATAGGAGCGAATGCTGTCGTATTAAAAGAAGTTTTACCCTATCAAACCGTTGTAGGAATTCCAGCAAAAGCTGTTGACAGGTAGAAAAATTCGTATTATAATGAAAAGGATCTTAGATTTTTGCCCCATGGCCAAGTGGTAAGGCAACGGACTCTGACTCCGTGAGCATTGGTTCGAATCCAATTGGGGCAGCCAATGAAAAGTAACCTTTGAATTTCAAAGGTTTTTTTGTTTTTAGGATAAATAGCAATCTAGAATAAGTTTGGGAGTGCTTTAAAAAGAAAATATTTTTATTTACACATTATATATTTTTTTTTTGAAATCAAAATATATATGATAAAATAGAATTATAGAATAAAGGAGAGACTATGGGATTATTAGACACAATAAAAAGAATTTTAAATAAAAATAAAAAAGAGAAAAATACAAACGAAAATATAGAAGAAATTAAAGAAGAAATGAATTTTTTAGAAAAAGCAGAAGATACCTTGTTAAATTTCACAGAAATTGTGCAAATTACAACAGATGGTATACTAGATACTCATTCTCAGGAAGCATTAGAAAAATTTAAACATAATTTAGAGGTATTAATAAAAAAAGCAAAAGAAAACAAAAAAATAGATCACTTTATGATAATACGTGATGATGACTTTTTTCCTTACGATTGGGAGTGGAGGGTTTCTTCAAAAGAAACGTCCTTTGAAAAAGTAAATATTCCATTTTCATTCGAACTTAAAGAGCAATATGCCAAAGAAAAAGCAGGGCTTATAAAAACGTTGAATGGAATAAATGTTCCTATTTCAGAAGGACAAATAAAAGAAGCTGTTTCAAAAGTAGATAAAGATTTTGCTGCTGTTTATTTACCTGTTCGTTTTCGTTCTACAAAACATTTTACAGTCAATACACCTTTAGAATATACTTTTGATTATAACCAAGTAGAAGCTAACCGAAATTTTACAATTTTAGATAATATAACACCTTTTTTGGATTCTTCGTATGGTTATTCTTTGGCCTACCATGACGCTTATTTAGATGTTAGTCATGAAGCTCTTCCTATTTCAAAAGAGGCAATTGTCTTAATAGAAAAGAAAAAATATGAAAAAATATGTAAAGATGTTAAAGTTATGGAACAACTAAAAGCGAGAAAAGTTGTTATTTATGAAGGAGAAGAGTCTCTTGCTGTTAATATGCTATTGACAGAACATGGCATATTACCTTCTAAAATAAATGAAAAGTATGCCGTTTATGATAATGAATTAAATACAATTCTTGAAAATAGTATAAAAGACCTTGCTCAAAAAAATCATCTTTTATACGATCAAGCCCATGGAGGGAAAAATGGCCATTTCACAGATTTATTGGATCGTAAGAATAAGGATTTTATAGGAGAACTAAATACATTTGCTGCCTTTTTAAGAAAAAATTTTACAGAATATGAAAAAGAAATTACAGATAATGCTCTAAACGATCCTAATAGTTCTAGAAGAATAATACAAAAAATTGGGGTAGACGTCTTATGTAAAGCTTTAAAAGTATATAACCAAAAAATGGAGGAGGAAATTCAAAAGAGGCAAGTAAATTATAAGAATGAAAGAAAGGCACTATCTGCTGATATCTCTTCTTTTTTTAAAACAACTTTTTTACGTATTAATGAATATTATAATAAAAGCGAAAAGGGAAAATATTCGATAGAGATCCAAAATCAAATTGAAAAACAAATTTGTGATTTTTATCAAAAGTCAACAGTACAAGAACAATTAATAGCGGCTAAAAACTTATGGAAAATTATAAAAGTATCTTTTGATTATGAGAGTTTCGAAGAAGAAAACAATAAAGAAATGCCAGAAGGGTTTCACCGATAAGAAATTTTGTAAAAAAAAATTAAAAATCCAGTTTGATCTATTGTCTAAATGAAAAATTTATGATATGATTAAAAAGTCATTAGACAATTGGCCTGTTGGTGAAGTGGTTAACACACAAGGTTCTCAACCTTGCATTCATGGGTTCAAACCCCATACAGGCTACCAATAAGAAATAAACCCTTGATTTTCAAGGGTTTTTATTTTCTCTGGTCTTGTTTTTGGATTTGCTCTAATGATTCAAATTAAAAAGAAAAGATCCCTTTTTTGAAATTTTAAAATAAAAAAATTGCTTGCTAGAATAGGATGAAAATGTTATAATAAATCATAGAGGCCAAAGTAGTTCCTATACCCATTGGAATGTACTACTCGCCTCTATTTTTTATATAATAAAGTAAAAATAATAGGAGGTTTTTATGGATTCAAAAGAAGAAGCTATTATGCGATTATTTAAATCCTATATAGTAGAAGCTCCTCAAAAGAAACAAATTCCAGACGAAGAAGCTTTGAAAAAGGGAATTTGGATAGACAAAAATTGTTCCTTAAAAAAAATGGCAATACAACTTTTTGGAAAAGATGGATTTTTATTAAATCAAACCTTCCATAAATCCTTTCAAACAGTTCTAAAAATAAAAGAGGAACAACACTTTTTACAACAAATAGTTCATTACTTTACAACCTACGAATTAAGTAAAGAAGAATATCCTCATAATTATATTTATATTCCAAAAGAAATCTTAGAAATAGAAGAATTAAAAGGGGATATAAGATCGGAAGAGCACACGTCTGAACTCCAGTCACCCAAGTCTATCT
>CAMSXY010000129.1 GCA_947065955.1 uncultured Caryophanales bacterium
GATCTACACTAGGATGAACACTCTTTCCCTACACGACGCTCTTCCGATCTAGATGGGGATTATAAGGATTATACGAGAACTATTGTTCAAGCAAGTTTACATCGTGATTTAAAAAATATTAATGAAATTACAATTTCTTTTTTAGGAACAGGTTTTTTACGTTATATGGTTCGCAATATGGTAGGTTTTCTTTTAGAAATTGGCGAAGGAAAAAGAAAGAGTGTAGATGTTTTAGAGGTATTAGAGGCAAAAAGTCGCACAGCAGCAGGGATTACAGCTCCTCCTGAGGGACTTTATTTAAAGGATGTCTTTTATCGATAACTTATGTCATTTCTTTTTTTTTTATTAATAAAATTTATTAGGTGATACCATATGCTTTTTCGTATTTTTTTATTTTTGATAGGTTTTGGTTTTACCTTGATTGGTTCTATTTACGTGATTAGTTATTTAAATTTAATGACAATTGGGTATAATTTTTTTCAATATGTTCAATTTATAAGTAAGCAGTTTGAATGTTTAATTGGAATCGTAGGTATTTTTATTATGTTACTTACGGTTTATTTTCCTAAAGGAGGAGAACATGAATTTTATTTATGATATTTTATTGAATTTTAACAAAAATTTTTATGAATTTTATGATTGGAATCGTGAAGATCATATTGATCATATAAAAAAAATACCAGTTTTTAAAATTCCTTCCAGTGATATGGAAATGATTCGAATGCAAAATATCCAAGTGTCAAACGAATTTTTAGAAAAAATTGAAAATCGAACCGAGGTTTTTCATAATAAAAGTTCCAGATCTTTAAAATATACTTGTATTGTATGTGATGAAAGAGTTGCTTGTGCTGTTTGCTTTGATGGTACAGGAAAGATGGAGGCCAAAAGTGGGCTTCTTTTAGACGAAGAGCAAGAGGTCATTGATTTTGTTATCACGATGGATTTGGTTAAGTTACCTTTAGAATGTACTTCGAAAATCATTTGCAATCCTTTTATAACGCGAAAGGAAAATTCTGTTCAAAATTATGTACAGAAAAAGATCAAACATTTAAAACAAAGTACAGATAAGGATCTTCTGCAGTATCTTTATTTGGAATGCTTTGGCATAAGCGAAAAAAATACTGAAGAAATGCTTACGAAGATTCGTCTTGCTGTTTCGGAAAATAAAAATCATATTAATGAAAAAATTTATCACTTTTTTAAATTTATTTCTAGTAAAAATCCAAGATAAAAGGATTTTTAAAAAGCCAACTGAAATGTTGGCTTTTTATAATCTATATCTTTTTTCTGTTTAATCTTTTTTTTTTAAGGATTAAAAGATAAAAGTGCACTGGAAAGCATATTGATTTTTCATGAATATCCTGATTATACTAATTTTAAATAGTGTAGTGGAATGAGGGTATGAAATGAAAAGAAAAGGTTTTACTTTAATTGAGTTGTTAGCTGTTATCGTTATTATTGCCATTATTGCGCTTATTGCAGTGCCAGTTATTGGTGGAATTATTGAAGAAAGCAGATTGGGAGCTTTTAAAGCTAGTAGTTTAAGTGTAATCAAAGCTTATGAAAACTATCAAGCAGAACATGGATTTGAGGATCCTGGTAGATTAAAAGTTTCGGATTTGGCTTTAAATAATAACTCTTATTTTATATCTGGAGAAGTTGATAAAGATTTGGAAGAGGAAGTTTATGTGCAGGAACTTACTAATGGAGTTTATTGTGCAAGCGGAGGTCGAACAGATTTACGGATTGTAAAAGGGAGTTGTGAACTTTTAGACACAACGCCTCCTATTATTCTTTCCGTTAATAGCAGTGCAACTACGAATTCCATTACTGTTTATGTGACTTATAGTGAAGAGGAAAGTTCTATTTTTAAACATGAATATCGTATTGTAAAGGAAGGCGGAAATATTGAAGATTCTACTTGGGTAAGTGGAGATACTTTGACAGAAAACTTAAGTACAAAGTTATTTACGAATCTTGAGCAGGGACAAACTTATAAAATACAAGTAAAATTAACTAATATAGCGGTTTTAAATAGTGAATCTGAGATATATGATTTAACTGTTTCTACTATTGGGATTGAAAAACCTGTAATTACTTCTCTTACAAATAAAGAGTTTGCAGTTAGTAAGGAGATTCAAATTACTTATCCAGATGGGAATGGTTTTTCTTATCAGTATAGTTTGGATGGAACGAATTGGATTGATACAAAAGATAAAATTACAACGTTCGATTTAGAGGAAAATAGGACAATTCAGGCAAGAGTATATGATGGTTATAACTATGTATATGCTACACCTCTTACAATCAGTGGAATTGATAGAACTACACCTGTCGTTTCTGTTATTAAGGGAAATGATGGTGGTAAAAATGTATTAACTGCAACTACGGATCCAGAAACAACGCCAAGTGGTTATTATTATACGTGGTATAAAGATGGCCAGTTATTATCGAATGAAACTAAAAAGAGCCTAACAACTATTTCATCAGGAACTTATAAGGTGGTTGTTACAACTGGAGCAGGAATTAAGGTAGAAAGTGAATTTACTATTCGCGATTATACGATTACTTATAATTTAAATGGTGGTCAAGGAACGATTGCTAGTCAAATTAAAGTAGAAGATATTCCCCTTACTTTAACCAATATCGTTCCAACTAGATCCGGTTATCAATTTCAAGGTTGGGGGATTACTGCTAGTGATAAAGTTGTTTCTTATTCTAGTGGATCTAGTTATACAAAGAATGAAGGGGTTACTTTATATGCAATATGGAAAAAAGGATATACAGTAACATTTATAGAAAATGGAGCCACGCTTTCTAAGAAAACAGAGACTTGTGATATATATAATGGGGAGACCAGTTGCACCCTTATAACTCCAACCATTACAAGAAGCGGTTATGTCATTTCGGGATTTGGAGAAAGTGCTGGTTCTAAGAGTTCTGTAGTTGGAAATAATGCGACTTTAACAGTCAGTGGAAATAAAACGTATTATGCGGTAACGAGCAAAGTATTAACAGCAAATTTCAATAAAAATACAGTGAGTAGTATTAGTGCAACGAGTTCTTCTTGTACGATTTATAATACTGAAACAAGTTGTAATCTAACTCTTCCAACCATTACTCCACAGGCGAATTTTACGAATAATGGATGGGGAACGAGTGCAGGACAAACAAGTAATGGAGTAACAAGTATCGCTTTAAATATCAGTAATGCAGGAAGTACATGGTATGCTTTAAATTCAAGAACGCTAACTTGGAATTTTAATAAGAATACAGTGAGTAGTATTAGTGCAACCAGTAGAAGTTGTACGATCTGGAATACAG
>CAMSXY010000130.1 GCA_947065955.1 uncultured Caryophanales bacterium
ATAGACTTGGGTGACTGGAGTTCAGACGTGTGCTCTTCCGATCTAAACAAACTTTAAGATTCTTTTTTCTAAAACTAAATTTTTTATAGATTCTAATTTTATAATTATGTAACCTTATTTTCTTCAAAAATTTTCTTCCCTTTTAAAATTTCAAAAAATAAAAACTTATTTTCCTTTAAAAGTTTTAGTAACGGATTTTTCTGTTACTTTTTTTCTATTTGTATAGAAAACGCTTATTACTTTTTTAACTTTTATCTATACAAGATTTATTTTAATAAAAAAAAGCTTTTATAGCCTTATAACTCCTTCTTATTGAAAAAAAATTTGATACATTTTTGCACCCAATGCCTGAAAAAAGGGAGTTCGATAAATTCTAGATGGATGTTTATCCAAAAGGGCTTTTTGCATAGTCCTTACTACAGAATTCATTTTTTTCTTTTCAAGAATTTGAAAAGGAATTTTTTCTAATTTTTGAATATTTTCCAATTGATTTTTAAAGAAACTTTCCTGATCCATCCAATCATACTTATTATTTAACATATATTGATTAAACCCTGTATGATATAATCCAGGTTCTATTAAAATAATAGGGATATTCACATTTAAAAGAAAAAGTTCTTCTCTTAAAACCGTTCCTATAACTCGAATACTCGCCTTAGTAGCGCAATAACTTCCAAGAAAGGGCATCGGAAAAATAGAGGCTAAAGAAGAAATGAGTAATACCCTTCCTCTTCCTTTTTGAATCATTTGTTTTAAAACAATTTGTAATAATAAAAGATTTCCAAAAACATTAACCTCATAATTTTCTCGAACAAAAGAAAGGGGAATTTCTAAAAGAGAACCCCCATATCCTGTGGAGGCTCCACTTACCAAGACATCAATATCCCATTTTTTTACTTTCTCCAAATCTTTTTCTTTTGTAACATCTAACTTAAAACAAGCTATATTCTTTTCTTTTTTATACTTTTTCTTTACATACGCAAGTTCACTTTCTGTATGAACAGAAAGATAAATAAAATAATCGTTTTTGATACTTTCTAAAAAAGCGTTCATAATTCCACTTCTAGCACCTGTTATAAGCATTTTTTGCATAAAAAAATCACCAGTATTATTATTTACTGGTGATCATTTTTTTATAACTTTGTATAGTGCTTTCAATTAATTTTAAATAAGAGTATTTTCTTAGCATTTCTTCTTTATAAGAATAAATAGGAAAAGAAAAAGTGTATTCTCGATTTGTAAAATTAATAGCAACCTCATAATCCTCTTTTATAGAAAAATTTCCTTCTCCTACTAAAGTTACTTGAGCATGTTGTCTTACAAGAAGACTAGAAAGCAAGTATATATCTGGACAATCCCCTATTAATAAAATTTTTTTATCTCTTAATTCTTGATTCTGAAAAAGAGAAAAAATCCCTAAAACAGAAGAAGAAATAGAAACTTCCTTTCCACAGATTGCCTTTCCGATATTGGCATCCATTTGCCCATTTACATCCTTCCCACGCGCTAAATAGCTTGCTATCTTTCTTATATCAACTTGTATAGTGGGCATAAGAACAATTCCATTTACATATTCATCGTGGTTTAATTCAATAATTTTATTAACAATTTCTTTTTCGGTTACATAAGAATCAAATTTTACATTTTTAAAATACATTCCAACTTCAAGACACATTTTTTCCATATCTTCTAGAAAAGTAGAATCATCTATCATACCAAATTGTAGAAATGCAATACAAGGTTTAATCATATATTCTTGAATTTCTGATTTTAATTTTTTCTTTTGTTCTTCTATTTGTTGTGAAAGTTCCAATGTTAACTGCATATCTTACCTCCAAAATACTATATTAAATCAGTTACATTATATCATAATCGCTAAGAATGTCAAATAAAAGCGAAAAAAAGAAGAATTTGTTAAATAGAAATTTAAGGATAATTAGAACTGATTCATTGTATAAATAGATAAATTTATAAAAAAACTATTAACCTAAAGGATAACAGTTTAAAAAATTTCTATTAATAATTTTTAACATATAATTCAAAATAAGCTCTTGGATGATTACATACAGGACAAGCAAGAGGTGCTTCTTTTCCAATATGAATATGCCCACAATTACGACAAATCCAAGCCGTTTGCTCTTCACGAGAAAAAACTTCTTCATTTTTGATATTTCCTAGTAATGTACGATAACGTTCTTCGTGTTCTTTTTCAATTTTAGCAACTTCAGTAAAAAGAAACGCAATACGTTCAAATCCTTCTTCCTTAGCTTCTTCTGCAAATTTTGCATACATTTCTGTCCATTCACTGTTTTCTCCATTAGCAGCATCTTCTAAGTTAGCAAGAGTATCTGGAACCGCATCTCCGTGTAATAATTTAAACCATATTTTAGCATGCTCTTTTTCATTATTTGCTGTTTCTTCAAAAATAGCTGCATATTTTTCATATCCATCTTTTTTAGCGCGACTTGCGTAATAAGTATACTTATTTCTTGCTTGACTTTCACCAGCAAAGGCAGCCATTAAATTTTGTTCTGTTTTTGATCCTTTTAATTCCATCTTTTCTCCTTCTTTCTACATATTTTGCAAATATAAAAACTTTATCTTTGCATTCTTATTATACTATATTTTAAAAAAAAATTAAAGGTAATTTATTGAATTACTTATTTTTCGGATGATAAATATAAGAAAGAACTTTTGAAAAATTATATAAAATCGCATTACTTTTATGAATCGCAAAAGCTTTTCCCATAGCTTTTCCCCCAATTGTTAAAGAAGCGATAAAAGCCGTAATAAAAAGAGTTGTAAAAAAAGGATTCGTATTTAAAGTTTCCGACAAATTATTTGCAATAATAACCCCCGCAGATCCAGATATAATACCACAAATATCTCCAATCACATCGTTGCAAAAAGAAGAAACCTTATCCGCACTTTTCTTAAGACGAACAGCAACAGAAGCTCCCCTTACTTTTCTAGATGCCATCGAATGAAAAGGAGCTTCCTCGGAAGAAGTAACAGCAACTCCAACCATATCAAAAAGAACACCAAGTACAATAAAAACGATCACAAGTAAAATCCCAACAACAGTACTTGCACTAGGAAGAACCTTTTCTGAAAAAAAGGAAAAAGTAAAAGAAATAAAAAAAGCAAGAAATGTAACTTTAAAAATCCAAGAATAATTTACATTCAATTTATTTTTTTTCTGCAATGGTTTTAATTCTTTATTTTTTTTCATATATAAACTCCTTATAAAATAAAAAGGCCTAAAAGCCTTTTTTAATTTTTATGGC
>CAMSXY010000131.1 GCA_947065955.1 uncultured Caryophanales bacterium
AGAGATGTCAACACTAAAAATTTGTTAACATCCCTTATTTTTTCGTATTATTTTGTCCACATTTTTAATTATTGGATGACAAAATCCATTTTTTAGGATTCTCTAAATTACTAAAAACCCTTTATTTATCTCACTTCCCACAGCATTGCTTGTACTTTTTTCCCGAACCACATGGACATGGTTCATTTCGACCAATTTTTTCACTCTTCTTGGGTTGCTGCTTTTTTGTTTTATTTGTATCGTTTACAGCTTCTCCTTTTGCAACTTGTTTTCTTTCTGCGTTTTGTCTAACTTCAGCTCTCATTAAATAAAGTGCCGTCTCTTTATCAATGATAGCTAATAACTTATCAAATAATTCAAAGCCCTCTGCTGTATAAGCACGAAGAGGATTTTCAACACTTCCTCTTAATCCAATTGCTTCTCTTAAAAGGGACATCATATTAATATGTTCCATCCAATGTAAATCAATCACACGTAAAGAAATCGCTTTTTCAAATTCCATAGTAATTTCTTGTGGAACATCTTTTATTTTTTCCTCATAATTTTCAACTACTTTTTTATATAGATATTCGATCATGTCTTCTTCATTTAAAGGTTGAATTTCCTCTATAGATATTTTCCCATTCAATAAAATCTCATTTATTGTTTCTACAATTTCTTCATAGTCTTTTTCAACTAGTTTTCCCTCGATTTCTATATGAGATCGAATTAATTCTTTCATATATTCATGAAAAGTTGTTAATATATCCTCATGAATAGATTCGCTATCTAATATATGATTTCTTCTTTCATATATAATTTCACGTTGTTGATTAATTACATCATCGTATTCTAGTAATGTTTTTCGAATATCATAGTTATTTCCTTCTACTCTTTTTTGAGCAGATTCAATAGAACTTGATAACATTTTATTCCGAATAGAAGCATCTCCATCAAATCCTACACGAGCAAGTAAATCTTTTGCACGATCCGTTCCAAATCGAACCATTAGTTCATCTTCAAAGGATACACAGAATTGGGACATTCCAGGATCTCCTTGTCTTCCTGCACGCCCTCTTAACTGATTATCAATTCGTCTAGATTCGTGGCGTTCAGTCCCAAGAACGCAAAGACCCCCTAACTCACGAACTCCTTCACCTAGCTTAATATCCGTTCCACGTCCAGCCATGTTAGTGGCGATTGTTACAGCTCCTTTTTCCCCTGCACGAGCAATAATTTCAGCTTCTCTTTCATTATTTTTAGCATTCAATACCTCATGAGGAATATGTTCCTTTTTTAAAAGCGAACTGATTAATTCACTTGTTTCCACTGCAATCGTTCCCACTAAAACAGGTTGCCCTTTTTTATAACGTTCCTTTACTTCTTCTACAATAGCTTTATATTTTCCATTTCTAGTAGCATAAATTAAATCTCCATAATCTTCACGAGAAACTGGTTTGTTTGTTGGAATTTGTATAACATACATATTATAAATTTCGCGGAATTCTTCTTCCTCTGTTTTAGCAGTTCCTGTCATTCCTGCAATCTTTTTGTACATACGGAATAAATTTTGAAAAGTAATAGTTGCTAAAGTTTTCGTTTCTTCTTCTATTTTTACACCTTCCTTAGCCTCAATAGCTTGGTGTAAACCTTCAGAAAAAGCACGTCCTGGCATAAGTCTTCCTGTAAATGAATCAACAATTACAATTTTTCCGTCTTGAACTACATAATCTACATCTTTTTTCATGGCGTAATTTGCCTTTAATGCTTGATTAATAAAGTGAAGTAAATTCGTATTTTTTATATCATATAAATTCTCAAGGTTAAAGAATTTTTGGGCTTTTTCAATTCCTTCGTCATCTAGCATAACCGCTTTTGTTTTTTCATCATAAATATAGCCATTATTTTCTTTTAAGGTTTTTACAAAACGATCTGTGCTTTCATAGAAATTAGCAGATTGCATTTTTCCACCCGAAATAATTAATGGGGTTCTTGCCTCATCAATTAAAACAGAGTCAACCTCATCAATAATAACAAAGTTCAAATCCCTTTGTACTCGATCCATAGCTCTTACAACCATATTATCTCTTAAATAATCAAAGCCAATTTCATTATTGGTAGAATATAAAATATCACATTCATATGCCTTTCTTTTTTCACTTGGTGTTAGTTCTCTATAATTAACTCCAACTGTAAGACCTAAAAAACGATAAATTTGCCCCATCCATTCAGAATCACGTCCAGCAAGATATTCGTTTACAGTTATAATGTGTACACCATTTCCTGTTAAAGCGTTTAAATAAGCAGGCATTGTACTCGTTAACGTTTTTCCTTCTCCTGTTTTCATTTCGGCAATATTTCCCTCATGAATAGCAAGTCCCCCAATAATCTGCACATAATATGGTTTTTCACCAATAACGCGATTAGCTGCTTCTCTTGCTACAGCAAAAGCTTCTACTTTTATATCTTCTAATGTTTCACCTTTTTGTAACCGATTTTTAAATTCTTCTGTTTTTTGCTTTAACTCCTCATCACTTAATTGCGTCATTTTCTCATCTAATTCCATGACCTCATCAGCAATTTTTTTAAATTTTTCTATTTCTTTATATTCATGATCAAAAAATCTTTTTAAAAATTTCATTATTTTCATCCTTTCATCATTCTATAATATTTTATCATTGTTCTTTTATGTTTACAAGTTATATGGAAAAGAAAAAAAGAAAAACAGATCAGATGATCTGTTATCTTATCTCTATTATTCCGTAATTTCCATCTTTTCGAATGTAAAGAATATTAGTTTCATTATTTTCCTCATTTTTAAAAGCAAAAAATTCATGTCCTAACATTGTCATTTGTAAAATAGCTTCCTCTTCACTCATTGGTTTCATTTCAATAACTTTTCTTTTTACAATAACAGATTGATCTTCTTCTTCTTTTTCTATTTCAAATTCTATATTCAAGTCATTGAATGTTTCTTTATTAATTTTTTTAGACATTCTTGTTTTATTTTTACGAATTTGTTTTTCAAGTTTTTCTAAAGCAAGATCAATAGCTGCATAGAGATCACTATGACTCACTTCTGCTCTTAAAATCATTTTTTTAATTGGAATTGTCACTTCGACAATTTCCTCTTTTCCTCTTACACGGACTAGTACATTGGCTTTAATATCATCTGGTTTTTCAAAGTACTTATCAAGCCTTCCAATCTTTTTTCCCACATATTCCTTAATTGAATTTGTGATATCTAGCTTGTCAGATCGGAAGAGCGTCGTGTAGGGAAAGAGTGTTCATCCTTGTGTA
>CAMSXY010000132.1 GCA_947065955.1 uncultured Caryophanales bacterium
TAGTAATTATCATTTTATTAATAGTCTCTTTAATGATTCTATGTATAAAAAAATAGTACTCAATTTACTCTCGTAAATTAAGTACGACCCATTTTTGGCGAGTACTCAACAAGCGAAGTTAAGTATTCCCTTTTTATTATATGAGATTTCTCTCAATAAATACATTATAGCATAAACATTTTAAAAAGTAAAATTTATTAATATAGTTTTTTTCTTCGCCTTTCGCCCTTCGTCCTTTGCCCTTTAATGAGAATTTTTTGTCAATTGGTCGTGAAATAACGCAACCTTTTTTGAAGAAAAAAGGTGAGTATATGTCGCGAAAGCCAATTTACAAAAAAACTCATCACATAATGGATTTATTAAAACAAAAAAAATCACATTTTTTTTGTTTTGATTGCCTCTCTGGCGAAGAGAAAAAAGCCCTTTTTCCTTTTCTAATACATAAAAACGAGTATTCTACTCGTTTTTAAATTGCTGAATTAGAAATCCCACAGACCATCAATAAAGCCCTTCGCCCTTACCCAATATTCGGGTGGTGGCGGGGAAAGGGAGGCTATTAACATTTTTCAAGATCATTTATTTAAAAAATTTAAATAGAAAATTTTGAAAAATGTTAATTTTTTTCTTTTCTTCTAGGATATGGTTCTTTTGTATTTGTTAAGCCTAAGATGTAATCGATAGAAGTATTGTAAAATATTGCTAGTTTTTTTAATATTTCTGTTGGTATATCACTACTTTCTGTTTCATAATGCGAATATCCTCTTTGTGACATATCAATAATTTTGGCTATATCTTTTTGCAACATGTCTTTATCTTCTCTTAAATCTTTTAATCTATTCATATTTTTTTCCTCTTAAATAATATTTTAATATAGACGAAAATAGACTATTGACTTTTAGCCTA
Source organism: uncultured Caryophanales bacterium (assembly GCA_947065955.1). GTDB lineage: Bacteria > Bacillota_I > Bacilli_A > RF39 > UBA660 > CAMSXY01. Next base: position 904 of record CAMSXY010000132.1, read on the forward strand.
AAATCGTCTATAATTCTTCTTGTATAGACAATTTTAGGCTATGCAAAAATCCATTTTTTATGTAAAGAATGAAAAAATATGAAAGGAGAAATAAAAATGGAAAAAAATGTAACTGATGTATTACTTTTGCGAGTAGTAAATATAAAAGATAATAAAACACTTTTACAATACGCGATCCCTGATGGCGAAAGTTCAAAATATAAAGGTTTTGTTATTTTACAAGACTGGATTGAAGGTCTAGAGGTTTTTAATTCTGTTTCGAAAAAAGACATTGGAGTTCCATTAAAGGCTACGTTTGAATATAAGAAGACTTACAATGGACAAGCAAAAATGTGTTTGACGAGTGTTTATGAAGACAAAACTGGTCGTGTGTTATTTTAATCCGAAAACAAACGATATTTATACACATTTTGTCGATACTTTACCTGTTTATTTTGATCATAACAGAAGAGATTATTTATCTGCAAAAGTCGGATATGAAAATTCTTATGGTCATTTGATTGTCGCAATTTATCGCTTTTATAATGAAAAATTAATTTCTTTAGAAAAATATGAAGAAATTTATTATACATTAAAACAAAATAAAGACAATAGTAAAGATAAAACAAATCTAAAATATCGTTTCAATAAGTTTTTTGCTGATTATTTTAACAGTAAATTAAATTGATATAGAATTTCTTGAAATGCCCTAATCATTTCGAAAAAAAGAAATTTTATATATAGATATGTTTTTTAAAAGAATAAAGGAGGTTATTATGGAAGGAAGTTCTACTACTGCTATTTCAAGTGTTGCTACTGGTGCGGTCGATTTTATTAAAGACGGAGTTATGCCTTTAGCCACTGAAATGGTAAAATGGATTATTTCGACTGAAGGTGTAAAAGAATTTTTCTATATTTCACTTGCTGGTTGTATAATCGGTTTAGTAAATCATTTACGTCGTTCGTAATGAAAAAGGATAGGAATTTTAATGAAATCCTATCTTTTTTTAAAAAAGGAGATTTTAAAATGCTTGTAAAAACAGTTAATTATGAAACAAATTATCAACTTCCCGTTTTGATAAAAACAAAAAATGGTGATCTCATAAAAAAATATCGTTATTATTCATGTGAATTTGAACTCTTTAAAGCTTATCGACAATTAAAAGCGATTAAAGGAAATATCATTCCTTTAACCCCAATAATTTTTTAAAAATGCAAATACTTTTAAACAAAAAGATAAGCTTTAAAGCCCTTTCAGATTATGGTTTCGAACTTGTAGAGGATTCATTTATGAAAAATCACTATCGATATTTTTGTGAAGATGGAACTCGTATATCGATATTTTTTAATGAAAAGAGGCTAGAGGTAGATATGTATAAACTATCTGCTTGTTGTATAAAAAAATTGATTGATATGTACTTAGATAAAGTTATTGTTTTTTTGGAGGATTAGATATGAATTTTTTAATATTTTTAGTTTTGTTATTTTGTTTGATATATTTTCTAGTTAAGTTAATAATGTTATTTTTCAAATATAAATCAATTAAAAATTTGTTCAAATCTTTAGAAGAATATGAAAAAGAAATGAATGATCGTTTAGAAATTATTGAACATAATTTTTATGATTTAAAAAACGATCATTTAGAATTTAAGAATAATTTCAATAATTATAAAAACGATACAGATGAAAAAATTTGTTTTGTTGATGGTAATTTAGATTTTTTAATTGATGATTATCGATCATTATTACGTGAAGTTTCTCGTTTAAAACGTAAAATTGTATTTTTAGAAAAAAGAGAGAAGAGGAATAAAGAAAAATGTTAAATTTTGTTTTGGGTTTTATTTTATGTTTTATATTTTCAACGATTTTTTATTTTTTCTATTTAACGAAGAAATTAAATCTTTATAACAAATTCTTTGATGAAAATTTTGAAAAAACAGATTATGAAATGATGAAAAAAAGTGTTAAGAAGGAGGTTTTCGAAGATGAACAATGTAGAAAAGAAGAAAAACAGGAAATTGGCGACAATACTTCTAATCCTTTCTTTAATTAGTCTTTTTATTTTAATTGGTTTTGACATTTTTTATTAAATTAAGGAGGTTTTTTATGAAAAAATCTTTTATTCTTGTATTTATTTTATGTAGTTTTTTCTTTTTTCAAGATAAGATTTCTGCATTTGAATTCAAGTTTTATGATTCGAATTTAGAAAAAGATGTCATTCTTAATTCTGATCAAGTATCATACTCAAAGATCGGAAGAGCGTCGTGTAGGGAAAGAGTGTTCATCCTTGTGTA
>CAMSXY010000133.1 GCA_947065955.1 uncultured Caryophanales bacterium
ATGGACGATGTCAAAATTATCTTTGTAGGGGATCATGATCAACTTCCTAGTGTAGGTCCTGGAAACGTTCTAAAAGACTTTATAGAAAGTAAAAAGGTAGACACCATTTTTTTAAAAAAACTTTATCGTCAAGATGAAAATTCCTATATTACAACCCTTGCTTCGGAAATTCGAAATGGAAATATTCGTAAAAATTTTTTGGATATGAAAAGTGATTATGCCTTTTTAGAATGTAGAGATATTTCAAAAAATTTAAAAAATTTGTGTATTAAAATGAAAGAAAAAGGGTTGGATTTTAAAAATATCCAGGTAATGGCACCTATGTATGCAGGCGCTTTTGGAATTGATGCTTTAAATAAAGAGTTACAGTCTGTATGGAATCCAAAGGATCTTTCCAAAAAAGAAATCAACTATGGAGATGTTTGCTTTAGAGAACAGGATAAAGTTTTACAGCTCGTCAATATGCCAGAAGAAAACGTATTTAATGGCGATATTGGCGTGATTACTCGAATTGATACAGTGGATAAAAAAAATACAATTTTTATTGATTTTGATGGAAATGAAGTTTCCTACCAAGCGAAAGATTTTTATAAAATACGACATGGTTTTATTACCAGTATTCATAAAAGTCAAGGTAGCGAATTTGATATGGTCATTATGCCCATTTCTATGTCTTATAAAAGAATGCTTTACAAAAAACTTATTTATACAGGAATTACAAGAGCAAAAAGAAAACTCATTTTACTGGGAGATAAGGATGCTTTTTTATATGCTACTAAAAATGAAAAAGAACAAGTACGAAAAACGTATTTAAAGGAAAAATTGAAACGGCTAGCATAAAAATAAAAAAAAGGTTCAAACTATTAATGTATGTGGGATACATACACATCATTTTCTAACTGAGAGGTGATTTTATGAAATTTGGGAAAAATTTAGTACTTATGTCTTTAGGTGCTGGTGCAGTGTTAGCTTATCAAAAATATAGTAAACCTGCGATGAAAAAAATTGAACAAACAGTTGATAAAACAATGAAAAAAGCTACAAATAAGTTAGAGGATATGATGTAAAAAAAGAGAATATTTCTCTTTTTTTAATGTTATAAAAGGAAACTGAGAAGAAAAAAAACATATACTATACTATATCTTCGGATATATCGGAAGCTCGTAGTGTTACGGCTTCCTTTTTTGTGTTTGTAAAGTATGAAAAAACAAGGAATTGCTCTTTATTAAAAAGGAAAAGAATGATATAATAATAAAGATTACAGAAATTTTTATATTTTATGGAGGTGAGTCATGCAAATACTTTATATTTGTTCTGATTTTCCAAAACCAAATAAGGGATCGAATCTTTATACAGATTTGGCAGAAGAACTTATAAAAGAGGGACATACAGTAAAGGTCGTCGTATCAGAAGAAAAAAAGAAAATAAAAGTGAGCAAATTAGAAAATGAAAGAAACATTCCAGTTTTGCGAGTAAAAACGGGTAACTTATATGAAGTAGGGTTTCTTGAAAAAACGTTAACTTTTATTACAATTAGTCAAAAATTAAAAAGAGGAATTAGAAAGTATTTTGATAAAGAACGGTTTGATTTCATTTTATTTCAATCTCCTCCAGTAACTTTTCATGGAGTTGTAAAGTGGGCAATGAGAAAATATAAATGTAAGTCATATTTAATGATGAAAGATATTTTCCCACAAAATGGGGTTGATATAGGTTTGTATAGTAAAAAACATCCAGCTTACTTTTTTTTCCGTTTTCATGAAAAAAAGTTATATAAAACAGCTACAATCATTGGTTGTATGTCAAAAGGAAATAAAGATTATCTACAAGAACACAATCCTTATATAAAGGAAGAAAAATTTCAGATTTTTCCAAATACCATAAAAAATCATAAAAAAAATCCCTTAAATTTAGAGAAAATAAGGGAAATTCGAAATAAATATGGGATTGAAAAAGAGGATATGGTTGCTGTATATGGAGGAAACTTTGGGAAACCACAAGGGTTAGATTTTTTAATAGAAGTTATAGATTCCTATAAAGATTATCCAAATTTAAAATTTTTATTGATTGGAAAAGGAACAGAAAAACAAAGGATTTTTCAAAAAATAAAAGAAAAAAATTATACCAATGTAAAAATGTATGATTACATCCCAAGAGAAGATTATGAAAAAGTACTTCAAGTATGTGATATTGGACTTATTTTTTTAGATAAAAGATTCACAATTCCTAATTATCCATCAAAAACCTTATCTTATTATGAATGTAGTTTGCCTATTATGGCAGCTATTGATAAAAATACAGACTACGGGAAAGATTTAGAAAAAAATGAAACGGGTTTCTTTTGCGAAAATGGAGATATCTTAGAATATAAAAAGAAATTTGATAGATTATTAACGGACGAAAAACTAAGAAAAAAAATGGGTAGTAATGGAAATAAAATTTTAAAAGAAAAATTTAATGTAGAAAATTCTGTAAAATTATTAGAAAAACAAGTAAAGGAGAGAGTTTAATGTTTAAAGATAAAGTTTTGTTAATTACAGGAGGAACAGGTTCCTTTGGGAATGCTGTTTTAAATAAATTTTTAGATTCCGATTTAAAAGAAATTCGTATTTTTTCAAGAGATGAAAAAAAACAAGAAGATATGAGAATTAAATATAAAAACGATAAAATTAAATTTTATATTGGAGATGTAAGAGATTATAGAAGTATTGACGATGCTATGGATGGGGTAGACTACGTCTTTCATGCTGCTGCTTTGAAACAAGTGCCATCCTGTGAATTTTTTCCAATACAAGCTGTAAATACCAATGTTCTTGGAACTGACAATGTGTTAGAAGCTGCTATTAATCATCATGTAAAAAAAGTGATCGTTTTAAGTACCGATAAAGCTGCTTATCCTATTAATGCAATGGGAATGAGTAAGGCAATGATGGAAAAAGTAGCTATTGCCAAAGGAAGGAATCTACGAGAAGATCAAACGGTTATTTGTAGAACAAGATATGGAAATGTGATGGCTTCTCGCGGATCTGTTATTCCTTTGTTTTGCGAACAAATAAAAGAAGGAAAACCGCTTACCATAACTAACCCAGAAATGACAAGATTTATGATGACCCTAGAAGATGCTGTAGACCTTGTTATTTATGCTTTTGAACA
>CAMSXY010000134.1 GCA_947065955.1 uncultured Caryophanales bacterium
TACATTATCGAATACCTCGAATGGAGGAACGTATTATGGACTCCAAAAGAAAACAGTAACAATTACTTACAATGGAAATGGGGCAACAGGAGGCTCAACGGCAAGCCAAAGTTGTACGATGTATAATGCAAATACAACTTGTGCCATTACATTAAATAGTAATGGATTTACAAGAACCAATCATGAGTTCCAAGGATATGGAACAGGAACAACTTCGATAACACATAATGCTGGAACAAGCTATAGTTTTTCAAATAATACAACTTTATATGCCATTTGGAAAGTTAATAGTATTGAGGGAATTATCGAAAACGATCCTGGAGTAATCACTGAAGGCGGAGGAAAACGATATACGGGTGCGGATCCAAAGAATTATGTGTCCTTTAATGGGGAATTATGGAGAATTATTGGAATATTTGATGGAAAAACAAAAATCATTAGAAATGAATCTATAGGGAATATGGCATGGGATACAGCTAATCGAAATATTTGGCAAGATTCTAGTTTGTATAATTATTTAAATACAACATATTATAATGGAATAAACACAACATATAAAAACATGATAGAGAACGCATTGTGGAGATCAGGAGGAACGAATACAACAAATATTATTACATCGCAGATGTATGAATATGAAGGAAAAGGATCAACAAAAGGATATATAGGTTTGATGGGATTATCAGACTATGGTTATGCAAGTAGTGGATGCTATAATGGAGAAAAAACATTGTATTATTATAATAATTCTACATGTATAAATACAAATTGGTTAAAAGGTTTAAGCGAGTGGTCAATTACTCGAGATTCTGCGCAGGATACGCATGTGTATCCTGTGATATCTCATGGTCAACTAGCAACTACTAACCGAACACTTGATATTCTAGTAGTAAGACCAGTACTTTACCTAAAATCCACAGTTAAAATTACAGGCGGAACAGGAACTAGTGGAGATCCATATATTTTAGGAATGTAATATAACAAAAATTAGATTTATTTCTTATTTAAGGCATAATTGAAAAGATTATGTCTTTTATATATTAAAACATAATAACATCTTTTTAGAATTATTTTATCTATTTAAATTTAAAAATGAATATATCTTCTATAAACTGACATTTTATTTAAGCATATATCTTTATAATGATAATACATTAAAGTAGGTGAAATATATGCGAAAAAAATTTGTTGGTAAAAAGCGTTTTCCGATTCGATATATTATTTATCTCGTTGTTATTTATATTGTATATCAATTAACAGTAGGAATCTTTCTTAACTTTAGACTCCCAAAAACAAATGAGGAATTTATTTTGTTTGCTTTACGTAACTCAAATTCCCACTGGTTATACCAGAAAGCCAATCAAAATATCCTTACAAAGGTTATTAATTTTTTAAATAATTTTGATATTAATAAACCAACAACACTTTTAAAAACCAACTTAGTATACTATGAGAATAATGATTATCATGTTTCGGATCCAAATCCCATTGTCGCCAGTAATCCCCGTATATACATTATAAATACACATCAACAAGAAGGCTATGCAGATGCGGACCTTTCTAATTATGGGATAACTCCCAATGTTATGATGGCTTCTTACATGTTAAAAGAAAACTTAAACAAAGCAGGAATTGAAACACTTGTAGAAGATGCAAACTTCGAACAAATGGCAATTTTGAATAATTGGGACCGATCAAATCCCTATGGAATTAGTCGTCACTTTCTAGAAGATACCTTGATGAAGTATCCAAAATTAGATTTAATCATAGATTTACATAGAGATTCCATTAAGCATGATCCTGGAACTGTTGAAATCAATGGAAAAAAGTATGCAAAGGTATTATTTGTTGTAGGACAAGGATATGAAAATTTTGAACCTAATTTAAACCTTGCAACCACTATAAACAGTCTTGTTGAAAAAAAATACCCAACCCTTACTAGAGGAATTTATAAAACAAACTATGTGTATAACCAAAATGCTAGTTCTAAAATGATTTTATTGGAAGTAGGAGGATATGAAAATACTATTGAAGAGGTTATGAATACATTAGATGTCATAACCGAAGTTTTAAAGGAGCATCTTTCATGAAAAAAGAAGATCGTATTAAGACATTTAATAAGTGTTTTAAAGTAAGTTTTTTGGTTTTTCTTATTTCCTTTTTAGCTCTTTATGTATCCCAAGCAACAGGATATTATGAGTATGAATTAAATAGACGAGTAACATTAACTGAGGAACAAATAAAAAAGTTTGAGGAAGATGTAAAAAATGGAAAAGACTTAGACATTGATGCTTATTTAACAAATACTAATAGAAATTACCAAACAAATATTTCAAAATTAGGGGTAAATATTTCAAATGGCATTTCTAAGTATGTTAGTTTAGCAATTGATTCTCTTTTTGAAACAATTGGAAAATTAGTGGAGGAATAAATTCTTCTTTCATTATTTAATAAAAATTTAATTTTTTCTATTATTAAAAAAGACTCTTTAAAATGAAGGACTTTAAATTTGAAAACTTTATAAAAAAAGCTTAAAAACTTAAAGACTTAGACAAGAAAGTAGTTAAGGATCATTTTAATAATCAAAGTAAAATTAAAATCCTCCATAAAAATATAATACTTTATATCAAACTACTCAAAATTGGAACGATAAAATAAAAAATTGTAGAAACTTGAATAATATTTTAATCTTGGATAGATAAAAGTCAAAAAAACGTTACAATCTTTTTAATGTTCTAGATTGTTGACAAATAGGTATAATTTTTACTTATTTGTCTTTTTTGGATAAAGTTGATAATTATGTAGTGGTTATATTCATCAAAGTAATAAAGTAACGAATCCTAATGCAGTAAGACCTAGCCTTTATTTAAAAATAAACGTGAAAATAAAAAGTGGAGATTCTTATAAATTATCTATAGACTGATAGAGATTATAAGATTTTAATTTTAGGTATTTTTTCTTAACTAAAAAATTCTATACACCGTTTATACATAAGACACAAGAATAGTATAAATTAATTAAAAAAAGTCTTAAATCTTATTTAAAAAGGCATAAGTCGAAAGATTATGTCTTTTTTTATCCTTTTTTTAGAAAAAAATATATGTTAAATTAAAGCTAAAGGAAGGGTAGAAAATGAAAAAAATTATAAAAG
>CAMSXY010000135.1 GCA_947065955.1 uncultured Caryophanales bacterium
TAGACTTGGGTGACTGGAGTTCAGACGTGTGCTCTTCCGATCTCAGTAAAGTTTTTAAAATCACGATTGTTATACTCGACTCCTACTTCATCAAAAATGAGAAGTCCATTTGAAATGTCATAAGCTCCAATATCCTCACGACAAATCTTATACGCACCTTTTATAGGAACATTAGAAAATACCTTTCCTTTTTTCTTCAAACGTTTTTTTGAAAGCCAAGCTGCAAACGTTGTTTTTCCGCTTCCGGGAACACCAAAATAGATGTCGAAACTATTTGATGGTTTCATAATAAAACGTTCTAGAATGAGTGCTATCATATAAATTTTAACAATATTTAAAATAAAATCCATAAACAAAAATTCTCCTTTTTTTCCCGTCGCCCGGGAGGCAATCAAAACAAAAAAAATGTGATTTTTTTTGTTTTAATAAATCCATTATACGATGAGCTTTTTTTGTAAATCGGCTTTCGCGACATATACTCACCTTTTTTTCAAAAAGGTTGCGTTATTTCACGACCAATTGACAAAAAAATTCTCATTAAAGGGCAAAGGGATCTTTTTAACAAAAATGATTATAGATAAACATAAAAATCTTATACAAAAAAGGAATAATAACTAGAAAAACCATTATAAGATATGCAAAATTTACTAAAAGCCACGACAGATATATAATATCTGTTGAAAGAATTAAATTTGAAAAATTTGTATTTAAAAATAATAAATAGTTCTCATATGAAAAAAACAGCGGAATTCCAAAAACACTCATTTTTTAAACCTGAACAAATTTATAAGAGCAAAAACAAAGAAAACAGTTGCTAAAATAAGAACTAAACAAAATATAAAATACAAAATTTCAAATTCTGGGGGAACAGGTCCGACAAACGAAACAGCTTTACAAAAATAACTATTTACATTTTCTTCTATAATACAAAAGTCTTGAACAGACATAAAATACCTCCTTTTTTATTTTTTTATATGTTTTGGCTGATAAGTATCATTTGAAGTACTATTTTTAGAACCAAAAATCATTTTTAAAATAATTCCAAGAAAACATGAAAAAACAAAAAGTTCTCCAAAAGAAACATCAAAATTTTCCTCAAGCGGAATTTTAAAAATAAAAACAATAAATTCAATCAAGATCTTCATACACATATCTAAAGTAGCAAGCATACTATCACTATCCTTTCGCGAGTTTATACGCAAAAATTAAGAAATATATTGTTAAAAATAATAAAAGTGGTGTTCTAAATGGCTCTGGAATTAAACGAACAAGAGTAACAAAAAGTTCAGGTAACAACGAAATAAAATTTAAGATATTTCCAAGACCATTCAAAATATTTTGAATAAATCCTATCATGTAGACCAACCTCCAATTTTTAAGGCAACAAGCAAAAGCAATAAAAGATAAGTAACAAAAATCGGAGTTTGAATATAAGATGGAAGTTGTCCGAAAGTCGTATCAACAACTTCTTGAAAATAATCAGCAGTACTATTTAAACTAGAAATATAATTTTTAATACTTTCAATTAATGAATTCATATCAGTAAGATCAAGATCAAAATCTTTATCTGTTTGAATGTCATCTGGTGTTATAATCGTAGAATTTCCATCATCGTCTGGAATGATGATAGAACCAGAATTGTTTACATCATTAAAAGTTACCTGAAATTCATTTGATACATAAATTCCGACATATTCGTAATATGGATTTTTACAAACTCCATTTTTTTGTCGAAACTGAAAATATAAATTATCAAAAAAAAGTAAAGGACTGTCATAATTAACAATCGTATTTTCAAAGTCAGCACACAAACGAGAATGTTTAACACCAACAATAAATGCTTTCTCATCAGTTAGATCAAAATCTACAGAATAATAATACTTATCACTAAAAAGATGTTCATTTCCATTTGAAAAATTTTTATTTGATAAATATTTATAGTGAATATCAATATTATCATTAACAGTATAATAAAACGGAAAAACAATAGATCCTTTTTTCAAAGATTGTGAATTCGATCTTTTCGTAATAATCATTCTTGACGAATTTTCAGGAAATTTGTAATACGTATAACCAACAAAATCTTTTTTTGTCATCGAAATTGTACGATGAGAAAATTCTTTCGGAAGATTATCATAATAAAAGAGTTGATAATTATTTGCATTTTCAAAGATAAATTCATAGTAAGTAGCACTATTTGTTTTCTTTGTCATTGTACCTGTACAAACTACTTCATTTGTACTATAAGCACTATAATCACATTTAAGATCTTTTACAGAAACATCGTTTGTAAGTGTCTTTGTACCTGTTGTCAAATTGTATGTATAGCCATAAACTGTTTGCAAAATTGGAATATTTTCGGGGTTCATATCGTTTGCCCAAAGCTGAAATTTAAATGGAATATCGATGTTTTTTTCTGTATATGTATTTAAAACATTAATACTATAGAGATTAGAACCGTTCGTCGCACTATTAAACGAAGTTACTACATTCAATTTTGAAAACGAACTATCTTCGAATTCATCTGTTAAAACAGTATCGCCAGTTGCATTTTCGACTATTTTAAAGTAAATTTTAAAATCAGTATTAAAAGTTTTTTCTAAAAAAGGAACATTATCTTTCGTATTATGCCAATTTTCGTTATCGAAACTATAATAATAAGTATGATATTCGAAAGGAAAATTTTCGATCGGATATACAAATTGATAATCTCTAGAAAGTACATATTTTTTATTATTATAATCAAAACTTGTTTCGTCTAAAATTTCTTTGAAAATTTTTGGTTCTTTTTCAGTCTCATAGTAGCAAACTCCATCAAAACAAATGTCTTCTGTAGCATAAACAATATTATGATTTTGCAATAAAGCTCCACGATTAGCAAAAGTGCCTAAAGAAAAATCTTCAAAATTTTTATCAAGAGACGATGTATAAAGTGAAGTAATGAAAGGTATAGCTGTAGGTGATCCACCTGTATTCATCAAATTTTGACATGAAGAAGAACTTCTATTAAAATCGCTTGAAAAAAAAGTAAATCTGACAAACGGTTCAAAGCCGAGTGCGGGTTCTATTGAAGAATCATAATTAACAATCAGATCGGAAGAGCGTCGTGTAGGGAAAGAGTGTTCATCCTTGTGTA
>CAMSXY010000136.1 GCA_947065955.1 uncultured Caryophanales bacterium
ACAAGGATGAACACTCTTTCCCTACACGACGCTCTTCCGATCTTAAAACTCTTGCTTTTATCAATAAGAAGCATAACCGCTGCAAGAATAATATCTTTTTTTAAACCAACATAAAGAGGAACAAAACCTTGTTTTGCCATTATATTTGCATATTCAACGGTTTGATAGATGGAGCTCAGTGGATGATTATTTTCAAAAGTTTTGAATTCCTCTTCGGTTAATTCCTGTATTTGCATAAGACTCCTCCTTTACAAAATTATATTATTATATCACAAAAAAAGAAAAAAAAACGGTTTTTTTTATAGAAATTTATTTATTCCAAGAATTTAAAATATTTTCTCATATCTATTTTACTTTTTTCATACAGTGATATAGGTGATGCTATGGAGAAAGTAGGAATTCCAAAAGGACTTTTTTATTATTATTACAAAGATTTATGGAAGTACTTTTTTGAATATTTAGATATTTCTTGTATCTATAGTGAAAAAACCAATAAAAAGCTTCTAGAAGAAGGATCATTTTATGCAAGTGATGAAATGTGTATTTCAATGAAGTGTTATTTGGGACATATTGCCTCTTTGAAAGGAAAAGTAGATACTATTTTAGTACCTAGAATTGATAATTATGGAATGCGTGAGCAAACTTGTACCAATTTTCTTTCTTGTGTAGACTTAGTAAGTAATCTATTTCCTTTTAAAGTTCTTTATTATAATATAGATTTAGAAAACAAAAAAGGAGAAGAAAAAGCTTTTATTTCTCTTTCAAAATTTATAAATCGTTCTAAAAGGGAGTGTAAAAAGGCATACCAAATCGCGAAGATCAAAGAGAAAAAGCTTCATAAAAGTGAGTATTTAAAAGAACTTACTAAATTAAAAAGTGATAAAATCAAAATTTTGATTATCTCGCATCCTTATAATACTTACGATGCATATTTTGGGAAAACGATTTTATCTTTATTTGAAAAATATCCTGTTGAACTTATCTATGCAGATAAATTACAACCTGATGATATGAGGAAACATTCTTACTTATTATCAAAGGAATTGTACTGGAAATATAGTAGGGAATTGATAGGGGCTATTTCCTATACCAAAGATTGTATTGATGGTATTTTGTTTTTGTCCTCTTTTCCTTGTGGACTGGATTCCCTTGTAAATGAATTAGTACTTCGTAGAATTACGATTCCCTCTTTACAACTTATCTTAGATGATATGGATGCTAAAGCGGGATTTGAAACAAGGATTGAGAGTTTTATGGATATTTTAGAAGGGAGAGAAATTTATGAAAACCGTTAGTTTTCCGCATATGGGAAATTACTATGTACCCGTAAAATATTTTCTTTCCCATGTTCTTAAAGCAAATGTCATGGTTGCTCCAAAGATTTCAAATAGGACAGTAGAGCTTGGATGTAAATATAGTCCAGAATTCGTTTGTATGCCTTTTAAATATACACTTGGAACCTTTATAGAGGCGTTAGAAGAAGGAGCCAATGTTTTAGTACAAGCTGGTGGTGGATGTCGGTATGGGTATTATAATGAACTGCAAGAACAGATTCTCCATGATTTAAAATATGATTTTACTTACATAAATTTGGTTTCTTGTGGTAAGACGGATTTAAAACGTATTTACCATTCTATGAGGCAGATTGATAAAAAGTTTTCTATTCGAAAAGCTCTTTATTATGCCTTTATTACAAGTAAAATGATCCAGTATATGGACGCTTTAGATGATTTTATAAGAAAAAATATTGGATTTGAAAAAGAAAAGGGGAGCTTTTTAGCGATTCAAAAAGAAATGTTAGAAGAATTTGAAAAAGTTAAATCCTTTCACCATTTAAGAAAAGTTTATAAAAAATATAAAAAAAAGTTTTATCAATTAGAAGTCAACAAACCCGAAAAAACATTAAAAGTTGGTATTATTGGAGAACTTTATACTTTAATGGAACCTTTCGCAAATTATGATATTGAATATACACTAGCCTCCTATAATATGGAAGTAAAACGTTATACCAATGTGCGTTATTTAGTCTTTGAAAAAGGGAAAAAAATGAAAAAATATTTAAAATATGCGAAAGAGTATGTCCGTTTTCCAATGGGGGCCGATGCCATGGATAATATTGCGCGTTGTAAATACTTATGTGAAAAAAAATATGATGGGATTTTACATATTAAGTCTTCCTTTTGTACTCCTGAAATAGGAGCCATGCCTATTATTAATAAAATCTGCAAAGAAAAAAAAGTTCCTGTCATGTTTTTAAGTTTTGATGCCAACACTTCTGAAGTTGGACTAAAAACCAGATTAGAAGCGTTTTATGATATGATAGAAATGAGGGATAAAAATGAAACCGTGCTATCTCGGGATTGATATTGGATCAATTTCTACCAAAGGAGTTCTTTTAGATTCTTCTAACAAAATTCTAGCCTCTTCTTATATATGGACCGAAGGGAGTCCTATTGATGCGGTGAAAAAACTTTTGGAAATTTTAAAAAAGGATCTTCCAAAAGGCTATGCCATTAAAGGCATTGGAACAACAGGATCTGCTCGCAAATTAATTGGACTGATGGTGGATGCAAGTGTTGTTAAAAACGAAATTACTGCACACGCAATTGGAACTTTATCTTTGTACCCAAACACCAAAACGATTTTAGAAATTGGAGGGCAAGACTCCAAACTGATTTTACTTGACAACGGTATTATTACAGATTATGCCATGAATACTTTATGTGCAGCAGGAACAGGTTCTTTTCTTTCGAGCCAAGCAAAGCGTTTAGGAGTTCCCATTGAAGACTTTGGAAAATATGCCCTAGAAAGCAAAAACCCAGTTAAAATCGCAGCCCGTTGTACTGTTTTCGCAGAATCAGATTTGATTCATAAAGCACAAGCTGGGTATAAAAAAGAGGATATTATTGCAGGTCTTTGCAAAAGTATCGTTTTAAACTATTTAAATAATGTAGGAAAAGGTAAAAAAATTCTATCTCCTGTCGTTTTCCAAGGGGGTGTTAGTAAAAACCAAGGAGTCCTAAAATATTTTGAAGAGATTTTAGGATGCGAGGTAACCGTTGATCCAAACAGTC
>CAMSXY010000137.1 GCA_947065955.1 uncultured Caryophanales bacterium
CCCCCCCCCGATATTTAAAGAATAAGTCGTAATACGAGATTGTTTTGGGTGACTGGAGTTCAGTCGTGTGCTCTTCCGATCTTTTCAAATCGAAAAGAACGTGGTGGAGAATTATTTATTTCTAGAGCAACACTTGTTTTAGGGATTATTTTCTTTGTCGTTTGTGCAATGATTAATTTTTAAATAAAAAATCATTTAAAGCATTTATAGGAAACAACAATTATAATAAAAAACACTTCTAAAAGAGGTGTTTTCTATTATAAAAAAGTAATATGAGAAAGTGCTTTTGCTTATCATAATTATAATAAGAACAAATAATAATCCAAAAGGGGAGAAGAGTATGAAAAAATTATGGTTTATACTACTTTGTTTTCTATGTATAACAGGGTGTGATGAAGTAAAAGATGATAGGAAAAATACGAATACTTTTAATAAGAGTTTTGGAAGTTATGAAGTTCAAAAAAATTGGGTAGAAAGTAAGGAACACTCTACAGCAAATAAATTTTTCTATGTTTTAGAAGGGCAAGAACAATTAAAACGTCCTAATAATATTTCTATAAACTATGGAACCAATAAATATGATAAAGAAAGTCATGAAATCTTTAAAACAGCAATTTTAAGTCAACTTTCTATGCAAATTGCTGGAAAAGAAGGTATTGAAATCCAGGCAAATGGTTCCAATACAGATAATGGTGATATCGTATATACCTTTATAATTAAAGAAACAAAAGATAATATTGTAACAACGCAATATTATATTGTTGGAGATTATAAATATATTTTAATTCAAGAAACCGTTTTCGAACAATCCGAAGAAGTCGATAACGTTGCGAAAAAAATGGTAAATAGCTTTAAATGGAAATAAATCCTTTTTTATAAGAAAATATGTGTAAATTATAAGACTTCTATTTATAAAATAACATATCAAAAAAGAGAAATAATTTCTCTTTTTTTGTTTGGAATTAAAATGTATTTTATTGTGATAATTCTTGACGTATTAGTTCAATATTTTTAAGCATTAAGGAAAAATAATCTTCATTACTATTTTTTTCAGATTCTGTTAAATTAAAAAGTGTATGAAAAGTTACTTTTTTAACTTCTGTTTCCTCTAGTAAAGATTTTACAGTTACATTTTCTTCCTCATTAGAACGCATAAAAATGTATTCAATTTCTCCCTCTTTAATCAGTCTTTTTACCTCATACATCATTGCTTCATAAGCTGGATCGTTTGTTTCCATATCCAAACAATAAATTTCCAAGTTGGCATCATATTTTTTTAAAAATTGAAATAACTTACTTGAAACAACTATTTTTTTATTGTTGTTTTTATTTTCAATTGTTAATTGCATTTTGGCATCCAAACTAGATAAACTTTGTTCTAAATCAGCAAACTTTGTATTAATATTATTTTTTAAATAACCATTATTGATATATTCGTTTAATCCAGATTTGACATTACGAGCCATTTTTAACATATTTAAAGGATCTAACCAAAGTTCTTCAAGCCCATATTTATAATTCATAGAATCACTTGTATTAATAATCGCAAGTTTTTTATTAAAATGAAACATCGGTTCTACATAATTTTTTTCATAACCATATCCATTGAAAACAAAAAGTCCCGCTTTACTATAATCTTGAATTTGCTTATCTGTTAAAATATAATCCTCCACAATAGCGCCCGTTGGATAAATACTATATATATCACTATATTCTCCATACAAATACTCTGTAATGTATTGAACGGGATAAATGGTTGTATAGATAGTAATATCCTCCATAGAGTCTCTTTTAATACAACCTGTATTTAAAAATAAAAAACTAATAAGAAATATGAGTAGTATTTTTTTCATGTTTTCTCTCCTTTATTACTGGATCGTACCCTGGTTTATGAAAAGGGTTGCAACGAAGAATTCTTTTTAAAGCTAAAATTCCTCCTTTGAATCCCCCATAGTAAATAATAGCTTCCTTTGCATAATGGGAGCAACTTGGATAAAATCTACAATGATTATGCCAAAAACCAGGAATCATTTGATATATTTGAATCAAAGCAAGCATCATATATTTCATAATAACACCTCTTTTATTATACTAAAAAGTTCTAAAAAAGTAAAATTTTTTTCGAAAAGAAAAAAAACATGCTATAATGAATTGGGTGATAAGATGAACTGTTTAAAACGTTTAAATATAGAAACCAGTAAAGAGAGTTTATATGAAAAAGCATTTACCCATACCTCTTATGCAAACGAAGAGGGGTGTGAAAGCTATGAACGTTTAGAATATTTAGGAGATGCAGTACTCGAATTAATTATGAGTGAATATCTTTATAAAAATACAGATTACGAAGAAGGAAAAATGACAAAATTAAGATCCTATTATGTATGTGAAAATGCCCTTTACGAATATTCATTACGCCTTAAATTCAATGAGGAATTAAAATTAGGGCATGGAGAAGAAGAAAATGGTGGAAAATATCGAAAAGCGATTGTAGCGGATATTTTTGAAGCCTTTATTGGAGCTTTGTTTTTAGATAAGGGATTTGAATCTGTAAAAAAATTTATTTATGAACATATTATTCCTATTATCGAAAAAGAACATGCTGATTTTTTTAAAGATTATAAATCAATTTTACAAGAACTTGTTCAAACCGATAAAAGAACTCTTCATTATGAAGTGATAAAAGAAGAAGGACCTGCCCATAATAAGATCTTTACAGTGGAGGTTCGTATTGATAATATTATTTATGGAAAAGGAGCTGCACACAGTAAAAAGGAAGCGGAACAACTTGCCGCAAAGGATGCTTTAAAAAAGGCACAAAATGGATAGAAAATGGATAGGATTACTTCAATAATAGAACAAATTTTAAAGGGTAGCCTATCATTTTGACAATGTACATATAGTCTCCTATCCAATGGAATTGGATGATCGTATGCATATAACTTTATCTACTTTTGAATATAGTAATAATGACCTTTTAAATGAACTCATAAGATCGGAAGAGCACACGTCTGAACTCCAGTCACCCAAGTCTATC
>CAMSXY010000138.1 GCA_947065955.1 uncultured Caryophanales bacterium
TACACAAGGATGAACACTCTTTCCCTACACGACGCTCTTCCGATCTCATTCTAGATTACTTTCTTTAAATAAGAAAAATGGTAAAATGGAACATTTCCATTTTTTTGACATCGTAGACTTATTAGAAAAGGGAGATGTTTTGGTTTTAAACGATACAAAAGTTATTCCTGCTAGATTGATTGGTATAAAAGAAAAAACAGATGCCCATATCGAAATTTTAATGTTAAAAGAAGTTAAAGAAAATGTATGGGAATGTTTGGTGAAACCTGCTAAAAGGGTTTCTGTTGGAACTCAGATTAGTTTTGGTAGTGGTATATTAAAAGCTACTTGTGTTGAGGAAAAAGAGGAGGGGGTTCGTCATTTTCAATTTGATTACAAGGGTATCTTTTATGAAATATTAGATCAACTGGGGGAAATGCCCCTTCCTCCTTATATTCATAATAAATTAGAAGATAAGGATCGTTATCAAACTGTTTATGCTCAAAGAAAGGGAAGTGCAGCAGCTCCAACAGCAGGGCTTCATTTTACTGCGGATATTTTAGAAAAATTAAAAGAAAAAGGTGTGGAAATAGTTTATATTACTTTGCATGTTGGACTTGGAACTTTTAGACCTGTCAAGGTAGATGATGTAAAATCACATAAAATGCATTCAGAATACTATCAAATGAGTGAGGAAACAGCGAGTATTCTAAATAAGGCAAAGCAAGAAAATAGACGTATTATTGGTGTGGGAACGACTTCGGTTCGAACACTCGAAACGATAAAAAGTTTATATCCAGAATTTCGAGCTTGTAGTGGATGGACTGATATTTTTATTTATCCTGGTTATACATTTAAAGCGATTGATGGGTTAATTACTAATTTTCATTTGCCAAAATCTACATTAATTATGTTGGTTTCTGCTTTTGCTGGAAAAGAAACTATTTTAAAAGCATATCAAGAGGCTATTTCTAAAGAATATCGATTTTTTTCCTTTGGGGATAGTATGTTTATTTATGATAAATAGAGATTTTCTCTATTTTTTTAGAAGGGATTTTTATATGAAAGAAGTTATTGTTATTTTAGGACCTACAGGGGTTGGTAAAACGAAATTGAGTGTGGAACTTGCTAAGAGAATTGATGGAGAGATTATTAATGCAGATAGTACGCAAGTGTATAGAAATTTAGATATTGCAACTGCTAAGATAAAAGAAGAAGAAAGGGAAAATATTCCACATCATCTTTTTGATATTCGTAATATTGATGAGGAATATAGTGTATATGAATATCAAAAAGATTGTAGAAAAAAAATAAAAGAGATTTTTGATCGTGGAAAAACTCCTATATTAGTTGGAGGTACAGGACTTTATATAAAAGCCGCTCTTTATGATTATGAATTTTATCAAAATTCAAAAAAAGATTATAGTAGATACTCAAATGAAGAATTGTATCAAAAATTAAAACAGGTAGATCCTGAAACCGAAGTGCATCCTAATAATCGACAAAGAATGGAAAACGCTCTTTCCTTTTATGAAAATACCAATACTCCATTTAGTACTAAAAAAAAGAATGAACATTTGTTGTATGATTGTCTTTTTTTAGGACTTACAACCGATCGCGCTATTTTATATGAAAGAATTAATAAAAGAGTCGATAGCATGATAAAAGAAGGACTTTTAGAGGAAGCTCAAAAAATTTATCAGAGTAATATTCGTAGTAAAGCCATTATGACACCTATTGGTTATAAAGAATTGTTTCCTTATTTTGAAGGAAAAAAAGATTTAATAGAATGTTTAGATGTTATAAAACAAAAGTCAAGAAATTATGCTAAAAGACAATATACTTGGAATCATCATCAGTTTCGTATTGACTGGTTTTTTGTAGATTTTAAAAATTTTGAAAAAACAATTGAAGAAGTAATGTTTTTTGTACATAGTAATAAAAAGTGAAGTGCATAATATAATAAGAGAATGGATGAGAAGGAGGAAAGAATGGATAAAGATAATTCTAATGAGAATGTAATTTCAAAGAAAATACAGCAGATTATTGAAAAACCTACTTTAACGAAATTAGAAACTGCTCGTCTTCATTACTTAGGTGGCGATACGAAAGATCTTTTTGAAGATCCTACAAAATTAGAAACAGAAATTTTTCAAATTTTTAAATGTAATGATTTTACAATGATAGAAAAAAAAGGAGGATACCAAGGTTTGATTGGAAAGATAGGTGAACAAAATAAAGACTGTCCACAACGGGATTTTTTAAGACGAGAAGTGATTCGTATGAAATATCTTCAAGAAGTTTTTATTTTGAAACTTTGGGCATTAATGGCTAAAGCGGATAAATATAAAGCTGAATTGTTAGAAAAATTTTTCAGTGAACAGATTTCTTTTCAACAATTTTCCTTAAAAGTGTTAACTATTTTATATTATCAAAATTTGAAAAAAATAGAACTTGAACAAAAAGTAGGAAGAGCTGCTAAAATTATTGAATTGTATGAAAGTCAAATAGGAAAAGTTCCAGTGTTTACTATGCCAACCATAAGGAATTTTTTGAAAAAACAAGAAAAAAATTATAAGGCAGGAATAGAAAATTTAGCGTATAGTAACTTATTTCAAAAATACGAATTGAAAACTTATTTGGAATATAAAGAACGTATTCAAAAAAATCAATTTAGTCGTGAGGAATTATTGAAAGGTTTGTTTTCTGGAAATGTTGAGCGAGTATTTGTGAAAATTTTTCCATCTTCAGAGGATAAGGAAAAAGAAAATATGCTACAAAAAAGGAATGTAATATAGTAAACTTAAATTTTTTCTTATTAAAAAAACATAATTTTAGAGATTATGTTTTTTTGTTAGCAGGAAGATATCTATGTTTAGATTTTTTTAGAATGTTTGAATAAGATATTTTTTGTCGAAATAAAAATCGTTAGATAAAAAGAAAAGTGCACAATTGAGTGTATGAATGTTCAAAAAAGTGTAGTTTCAATTGAAATGCACCCCATAAAGTAGATACAATAAAAAGTGCATTTTAAAAATATGAT
>CAMSXY010000139.1 GCA_947065955.1 uncultured Caryophanales bacterium
TGAATTACAAAGTTAACTGCACAACAATTGTGCACTTTCAAATTTAACTTACAAAAAAAAGATAGATTCTATCTTTTTTTTGTGTTTCCTTGCAAAAGGTTTTTAATTATATTATAATGGATATAAGGGTGGCGAGGTAAGATGAGTGCAATTGAAATTCGAAATTTACATTTTCAATATAAAGAGCGTGTTCTTTTTGATCAATTTTCTTTATTGATTGAAAAAAATTCCTTTACAACTTTAGTAGGGGCTAGTGGGAGTGGAAAAAGCACTCTTGTAAAAATCATTATGGGTCTTCTTCCATATCAAGGGGAAGTATGCATTGATGGTGAAGTAATGAATTTAAAGAATCAAAAAAATCTCCGAAGAAAAATTGGAGTTGTTTTTTGTAATCCCAATGACCATTTTATTACGAATTCAGTATATGATGAGATTGCTTATGCTTTACGTAATTTAAATTATAATGAGAAAAAAATAAAAAAGTTAGTTTTAGAGATGGCTGATTATTTAAAAATAGAAAATTTATTAAACCAAAATCCTTTTTCATTAAGTAGTGGAGAAAAAGCGCTTGTTGCTCTTGCTTCGGTTCTTATTTATGATCCTGAAATTCTTATTTTGGATGAAGCACTTGCTCGATTGGATAGGAAAGAGGCAGAGTCTATTTTTCGTCTTTTAAAGGCACTTCGAAGAGAAAAAAATATAACGATTTTTCATATTACAAATAATATGGATTTTACTTTACAAAGTCAAGAGCTTTTTGTTTTAAAAGAAGGAAAGCTTCTTTTATCTGGAGCTCCACTAGAGGTATTATCCCATGAAAGGGAACTTCACGAAGCTCATTTAGAACTTCCTTTTATGATTGATTTTTCAAAAAAATTGATGTATTACGATTTGATTGATAAATATTATACAGATATGAATGATATGGTGTGTGTGTTATGGAAATAGTGTTTAATAATCTTACTTATGAAATAGATCAAAAGAAAATTTTAGATCAAATCACTTTTACAATTAAACCTGGTAAAATTTATTCTATTGTGGGACCTAGTGGGAGTGGAAAGACGACTTTATTGCATTTAATGAATGGACTTATTTTTCCAACCTCTGGAAGTTTGAAAGTTGGTTCTCATACTCTTTCTAAAAGAGCTCATTTGAAAAAAATGCGTTCTCATATTGGTTTTGTAGGAGCCTTTCCTGAACAATATTTCTTTCATAAAACAGTAAAAGAAGAAATGGAGTATTTTTATCAGTTTTGTGATTCTTTTGAAGGGAAAAGTCGTATTTTAGAAGTACTTGAATTAGTTGGTTTGCAGGAAGCGGATTTATATAAAAATTTGAATACTTTAAGTGAAGGGGAAAAAAGAAAGGTTTCTTTGGCTCTTGTTTTACTTAAGGATCCAGAATATTTATTTTTAGATGAACCTACTTTAGGAATTGATAGCAAGGACCGAAAGGAATGGGGGCATCTTCTTAAAAAAATAAATAAAGATTTACATAAAACGATTGTATTGGTTAGTAATGACATAGATTTTGTTTATGAGCTTACAGATCATGTTTTGCTTTTAAAGGAAGGTAAGATTATAGCAAATGGAGAAAAGTTTGAGATTTTTACGAATGTAAATTTACTTAAAAAACATGAAATCCCAATTCCAAGATTGGTACTCTTTCCTTATAAAGTTTTAAAATTAAAAGGCATTAAAATGGGGTATCGCTGTGATATTAACGATTTAATAAAGGATGTGTATCGTTATGTTAAGTAATGTTACGATTGGAAAATATTATAAAATAAATTCTCCTATTCATAGTCTAGATGCTCTTTGTAAAATTATTTGTTGTATTTTATTTATTGTGATTACAATTTGTTCTAATACAGTAGAGCCTTTTATTATTCTTAGTATTATTGTCTTACTTGCCTGTCTTCTTTCCAATATTCCAATGCGTATATATAAACAGGTTTTTCTTTTTTTAATTCCTTTTTTAATGGGAATTCTTCTTATTAATCTTTTTTTCAAAACCGATTCTTTTTTACTTTTTAAAAATCTTTTTCAGGTTATATTAATTACTTTTTATTCCAATCTTTTATTATTGACCACAAAGGTTGAAGATTTGTTGTTTGCTTTTGAAAAAATCTTTTTTCCTTTAAAGATCTTTCGCATTGATCCTAAAAAGGTATCCTTTTTGATTGTTCTTGCCATCCGTTTTATTCCAATTGTTTTAGAGGAGGCAGAACGTATTTTAAAAGCAATTACTTTTCAAGGGGAAATTTCTAAAAATTCTTTAAAAACAAAATTGCAGATTTTGGAATCTTTTTTAATTCCTCTTTTCCGTAGTGTTCTTTTTCGTGCAGATCAATTGGCTATTAGTATGGAACTTCGTTTTTGTAATTTTTCTTCGGGTAGAAAAAGGATGGTTCGTTTTCATTTTAGTGATACTATTTTTGTACTTGCTCATGTTATTATTTTAGTTGTAGTGGTTAAAGGGGTTTAAATATGCGGTATTTTATGACATTTTCTTATGACGGTTCTCAATATAAAGGATATCAAAAACAAAATGATGAAAAAACGGTACAAGGTGAAATTGAAAAGGCTTTGACTCAAATTCATTCTTTTAAAAAAGTAAGCTTAGTCGCCTCAGGAAGAACAGATCGTGGGGTTCATGCTTTAAATCAAAGGGCGCATTTTGATCTTGAAAAGGAAATTCCTGTGGAAAAATTAAGGGATGCTTTAAATTCTTTACTTGAGGGAGATATCTATATTAAAAGAATTGAACGTGTAAAAGATTCTTTTCATGCTCGTTTTGATGTTCGTGCCAAGGAATATATTTATAAAATTAATATGGGAGAATATAATCCCATAGAGAAAAATTATGTTTTTCAGTATAATAAAAAATTAGATATTGTTGCAATGGAAAGAGCTTTAGATCGGAAGAGCACACGTCTGAACCAGTCACCCAAGTCTATCTCGTATGCCG
>CAMSXY010000140.1 GCA_947065955.1 uncultured Caryophanales bacterium
ACACTTTTTTGAACATTCATACACTCAATTGTGCACTTTTCTTTTTATCTAACGTCTATCTTTTTTTAAAAATTTTTAATTACGCTTTTCAAGAGCACTTGCTGTAAGCTTAAAAATCAAAAGTCCTACCAAAAATAAAATGATCCAGAAAATAGGATTATCATAGTGCTCAAAAATAAATGCACGAACAGGCTTAATCAAATCATTTAACCAATTGTAGATATTTTGTAACATATTATCACGAAACCTTTCTAATACTTTTATGTCCTTTTATCATCTTTTTTACCCCATAGGGATATTCAAAAGCAATAGTTACAATAGAGGAATTGATATCAATAACAACCCCACTTCCATATTGTTCATGAAAAACTTTATCACCTAAAGAATAGGAAATATTTTCATCAATATTCAAAGAAAAATCCTTTGAAACTATAGGTTCTATCTCATCTTTTAAAAGACAATCTTCCCGAATCTCACGAATAAATCGGCTTGGAGGATTTGAAGCATCCATCCCATACACCAATCTTTTTTTAGCATTTAAAAACCACAAATGTTTCTTTGCTCGAGTAATTGCCACATAACAAAGACGCCTTTCCTCTTCTAATTCAGATTTTCCACATTCGTATTTTGTATGAGGAAATAAATTTTCTTCCATTCCAATCAAAAATACATTTTCAAATTCAAGACCTTTTGCTGAGTGAATTGTCATAAGTGTTACGACATCATCATTAGCCTTATGTTCTTCAATATCAGAAACCAAACTAATCTCATCTAAAAACTCTCGTAAAGATATTATACCATGTTCTTGCTCAAAAGTCTTCGTAATCGATTTAAATTCCTCTAAATTTTCTAAACGAACCTCTCCTTCAAGAGACTTTTCACTCTCATACTCCTTTCTCATTCCTGTTTTTTCCAAAATAACTTCAACAAGTTCCGTAATCGAAAGATGTTCTGTTTCCTTCTTTAAACTCTCAATCAAATTTTTAAACTGCAATTCCTTTCCATGATCAATAACCTCATAAATAGATTTTTGTTCATGCGTTGCTTTTAAACTTAAATCAGCAATAGTTTTAAGTCCAATTCCTCTTTTTGGTGTATTAATAACACGAAGTAAACTGGTATCATCGTACTCATTATAAAGAAGTTTTAAATAACTAATTAAATCTTTAATCTCTTTTCGATTATAGAAATATACACTTCCTACCACTTTGTAAGGAATGTTTTCACGAAGTAAAACCTCTTCCATCATACGAGATTGTGCATTTGTCCGATATAACACAGCAATTTCAGATTTTGAAATTCCTTCTTCTAATAACTTTTTAATCTCGCGCGCAACATAATAAGCTTCATCCATTTCATCATAAGCTCGGTGATAATTAATTTTTAAGCCTTCCTCATTGGTTGTCCACAAATTTTTTTCTTTTCGTTCTGTATTATTTTTAATAACATCATTTGCTGCATTTAAAATCGTTTGTGTAGAACGGTAGTTTTCTTCCAATAAAATTACTTCTGCATTGTCATAATCCTTCTCAAAATTCAAAATATTTCGATAATTTGCTCCACGCCAAGAATAAATAGCTTGCGATTCATCCCCAACAACACAAATATTTTTATACTTTGCAGAAATAAATTTACTTAATAAATATTGTGCTTCATTTGTATCTTGATATTCATCAATTAAAACATAAAAGTATCTTTCCTGATACGCTTTTAAAATATCTGGATGTTTCCGAAAAATAGTAATCGGAAGAACAAGTAAATCATCAAAATCAATTGAATTATTGTGGAAAAGTTTTTGCTCATAGAGCTTAAAAACTTTCAAAACTTTCTCTGAAAAATCCGAATTTACATATTTTTCATAATCGAGAGCTGTCATTAACTCATTTTTCGCACTACTAATAGCATTTCGAATAGCTTTTGGATTATACATTTTAGAGTCTATATTCATTTCCTTCATAATTTTTTTTACGACAGTTAATGTATCATCACTATCTAAAATAGTAAAATTTTCCTTATATCCAAGAAGAGCATACTGCTCTTTTAAAATCGAAAGCCCAAAAGAGTGAAATGTACAAATCATAATTGAATACCCAATAGGGCCTAACATCCCAATAATACGATATTTCATTTCCTTTGCTGCTTTATTTGTAAAAGTAATCGCAAGAATACTACTTGGATCTACTTTTTTTTCTCGGATTAAATAAGCAATTCTTGTGGTTAAAACCTTTGTTTTTCCACTTCCTGCACCTGCTAAAACAAGAAGGGGACCTTCTGTTTTTAAAACTGCTTCCTTTTGTTTTTCATTTAATACATCAATATCCATACAACCACCCTAATCATCATAGCATAAAAAAAAAGAAATGATAAGTCTTTTTAGGCAATTTAAAAGCACATAAAAAAAGACTTAGAATATAATATTTTGAAATAAGAAAGGAGAATGAATTTGAAAAAAATTATTATTGGTTGTGTTTGTCTTGCGATTTTCTGTTTAACAGTCTTTCTAATTGCAAACAAAAAGGACAATAACTTAAAGAAAGTAAAAGTTGCCGAAGTTGCACACAGTATCTTTTACGCACCACAATATGTAGCAGATGCACTTGGATATTTTAAAGAGGAAGGCCTAGATGTGGAAATCATTCTAGCATCTGGTGCAGATAAAGTAACAGCTGCGGTTTTATCTGGAGATGTTCAAATCGGTTTTTGTGGAAGCGAAGCAACAATTTACGTTTATAATCAAGGAGAAAAGGATTACCTTGTAAACTTTGCAGGGCTTACCAAAAGAGACGGAAGCTTTTTAGTTTCTCGTGAAAAAATCGAAAATTTTAGTGTGGAAAACTTAAAAGGAAAATATATCATTGGTGGAAGAAAAGGTCATCGGATGGTAAACTTATGATAAAAATTTTAGAGTCAGTAAATAAATCTGTGTAAAATAGAAATCTATCCATGATAAAATAGAAG
>CAMSXY010000141.1 GCA_947065955.1 uncultured Caryophanales bacterium
AGATAGACTTGGGTGACTGGAGTTCAGACGTGTGCTCTTCCGATCTCTATTGAAATAAGAAGACTTATATTCTTCAACAAGAGGACTTCGTTTTAATACATCCATTGCAGCAGCCCGTATTATTCCTAATCCATTTCCATGAATAATTATCACAATTTGCTTTTTCATTTTATATTGATCTAAAAGAAAATCTCGAATATAAAGAGAAGCTGTTTTTCGATCTAATCCATGAAGATCTAGAGTCGGAAAGTCTGTACATAAAAAAGCTTGATTTAAATCCATACAAAATACCTTTTAAAAAATATAACGAATACTTCTTTATTATATTCCTTTTTCCCACAAAAGAGAAGATAAAAATTCTTTTTTGTCAAAAAAAGCATAATTTACCACCCCTTTCATTATAAAAGAAAATAAAAAAATAAGCAATATAATTGCTTGAATTCTTTATTTTTACGTTGATTTTTATTAAAAGAACTGTTTTATAATAAAAAATCTACTTACCTTTAATTGCAAATTTTACAATATTAACAAAAAACAAGTTCTATTTCATATAATTCAATAAACTTTCTATTTTATAATTAATAACAACTTACAAGTATAGTTTTAACTAAAAAAACTCCTTTCTTATTCTCTTAAGAAAGGAAATTAAATTTTAATACATTAAGAACTAAACAAATTCTTCTGAAAAATGATTATGCTCAGAAAATTTACACTTTTTATCCATTTAGAATTGCGATTCTGATTTTGATACAATATTATTTATTTTTAATTTCTAAATATTCCTCTAAACAAAGGTTTTTTTCGTATATTTCTGTTGCTTCTTCCACTCCAACATATCTATAATGCCACACTTCTTCTGCTGTTTTAGTAATATTTGTTTTATCTCCCTTGTACCGAAATATAAAACCATATTTATAACTATTATCTTGAAGCCACAAATAAAGATCATAAGTAGCCCCATTAATATCGACTGCTAATCCTAATTGATGCTCACTATAACCAGGAATAGCAACCCATTTTTCAGCCTCTTCTTTAGCTTTTTCTTTAGAATAACCTTTGTTTCTATAACTTTTTATTTTATCTTCATATAACTGTTTTTGTTTTTCGTAGGTTCTATACCCAGATGCAATAGTGGGCATTTGTCCCCAGTTTTTCACTTTTGCTGCTTCTAATAGAGCCATCAGTGACTCATAAATTCTTTTATCTACCTTTTCACCACCTGCTACTTCTACTAAATTGGGTTTATAATTTTCAGGAATTTTATTCCACTTATTAACAAGTAACAAATTCCAATCTTCTTGATTAGCTACATTATTATCATCAAAAACATCCAAAGTAGGCATTTCTTCTAATAAACCATTCTTGTTTTTTATAAATATACTATTTATGATAAACATAGAAATTACAAAAAGAATTACTCCCCCTACTCTTTTAAAACCTTTTTTTAATAACCTCTTATTTTTAATTTTCATATTCCCTTTCCTTTCCCTATTGACTAAAAAAACAATCACAACAAATCAATATAACTCCATTATATTGATTTCAAGCAGATTGTTCTTTAATTTCTTCTTAGGAAATTCTTAAATAAATCTTAATTTTTAATTTAAAGGCAATAGAACCTTAAAAATGGTTTCATTTTCATTACTTTGCGCAGTAATAGATCCCTTATGTAATTCTACAATATCTTTAGCAATAGCAAGACCTAAACCACTTCCTCCTGTGTTAGAATTTCGAGAAGTTTCTAACCTATAAAATTTTTCAAATATTCTATTAAGTTTTTCTTCTGAAATTTGTTTTCCCACATTTTTCACTTCTACTATCACATTACGATTATCCGTTTTGACTTCTACCTTTATTTCACTTTCTTCCTTACTATAGTAAATAGCATTTTTTATTAAGTTAGTGAAAACTCTGCTTAATTTATCAGGATCAGCCATTAATACAATATTTTCTTCTGTATTAAAACGAATGCTTTTTCCAAACTCATTTAAAACAGGATAAAAATCATCAATTATTTGTTCTAACATCAAATTTAGTTTTACTTCTTCTTTTTCCAAAATAATATGTTCAGAATTAAATCTAGCAACTTCAAATAATTCGTTGATTAAATCCTCTAATTTATAAGATTTAGCAAGAGCAATATGTGTATATTTTTTGATTTGTTGAAAAGACATACCATCACTTTCATCCAACAAAGATAAATATCCAATCATTGAAGTTAACGGTGTTTTTATATCGTGAGCAAGATAAACAATTAATTTATCTTTCTTTTCTTCACTTTCTCTTGCTAATCTTTCATTTTTTTGAGATTCTATTTTTAAATAATTTAATTTTTTTTCTATATCTTCAAGTTCAACAGGTAAACAGATAGATTCTACATTTTTATCATATAATTTATCTACAGACTCTAAAATCAAATGCATATAAGAAAATACTTTTTTCAAAGTTAGATATATATTTATAATAGATAATATTAACAATATAAAAAATATAATCAAAAATGGCGTAAAACCTTTAAAAACTGCATTAAATAAATCGATGGCTTTGCTATAAGTATTATAATTTATATGATAAAGCCAACTAAAATCGGATTTTAATATTATAAAAGACATAGCCCCTAAAATTAAAGCTACAAAAATCATAATAATAAATTCTCTTATTAAAAATTGGATAAATATTTTTAGCAACAAAGTTTTTTTTTACTTTTCAATTTTATACCCCACTCCATAAATCGTTTTTATATAGTTTGGATTCTTTTTAGTATCCTTCATTTTTTCTCTTAAATGTCTAATATGTACCATGATTGTATTGTTATCTTTTTCATAATATTTCTCTTGCCATACTCTTTCAAAAAGATAGTCGCTAGATCGGAAGAGCACACGTCTGAACTCCAGTCACCCAAGTCTATCT
>CAMSXY010000142.1 GCA_947065955.1 uncultured Caryophanales bacterium
AAAAAGAGGCCAAAAACGAGAAAAAAAGGTGTAATTCTTAAAATCACGCCTTTTTAAACCCTAAAGTATCGGTTTTTTTATTAGTTTACTTTGATCGTAAACGGAATTAATAAATTCTATCCATGAAGAATTCTTTTCCTTTTAGAAACTATATTTGTAATAAAAACAAATAGGACTATAAAAAGAATTAAAATAAACCAATTTATAAAAATAGATTGCATTGTTTCAAAGGAAAAAATTTCTAAAGTTATAATCCTCTCATTGACCTTTACATAATAATACGATGAAAGAAGATGCGCCAACTTTAAAACACTTTCTGGAAGCCACTCCATTGGAACAAACACACCACATAAAAAGCTAGATCCAAGAGCTATTACATTGACAATTCCATTTAGTGTATTCTTATCCTTTACTATATTTCCAAGACAAAAAGAAATGGATAAGGCACAAAGTGTAAATACAAACGAATTTATTGCGAAAAGGACACCATAAGTACTAAACATATTCTCCTTTAACAATATAACACTTAAAAGAACATATAAAAACCAAAGGGTAATGGCAAGCAAACTATTGGAAAAAAGTAATTGTCGATTGTATTGTTTGTAATTCATGCTACTAACAATAGTCCTTTTCCTAATATTTTTTTCTTTAAAAGTTGACATAATTAAACAAATAACGTAAATACTTCCTGCAAGGATACTATAACTTACAAAATTATAGTAAAAAGACATTTTGGACAAATTGTCGGTATCTAATTTTGAGGTTAATTGAACTTCACTTGTTTTAGATAAAGTTTCTGTTATTTTTAGAATAATTTCTTCTTCTTTTTCATAATTTTTTTGATAGATTTTAGCTATTTTAAGATATCTTTTTAAAATATTTTCCGCTAAACTGGCTTTATAGTCATGTGTAGATTTTATTTGTATCTCTGGATCTTTTCCCTTTAAAAAATCTTCTTTAAAATTTTGTGGGATATAAACGATTAAACTAATATCTCGGTAAAATAAAGCATCCTTTATGATATCCTTTTCTAAAGAAACAACTTTAGTATGTTCTTTTAAATATTCCATTAGATGTTTTGTAATCCCTGTTTCTTGATCTTCGTTAATAACATAAATATTTGGTTTACTTGCATTAAAACTGGTAGATGGGTTGTTTTCCATATTGAAACCACAAAAAGCAATTAAAATTATACTATATAAAAATATAGGAAATTTATAAGATTTTAACACCTTCAAAAAGGTTTTAAATACAATCATATTTTTGTCTCCTTAAAAAAATAATCGATAGAAAAATCATAACCCCAGAAAAGAGTAATAAACTTTGAATATTAAAATAATAACGATCGAAGGTATCATAATAATATAAGGCATATAGGCCATCCGTTATCATACTAGCGGGATTTATTTTATTGAGTAAGGGAAGATTTTTATCCACAATATATTTCATAGTAATTCCCATCATTCCAGATAAAAAGCAGTTCAACATTGTAAAAGAAATTACAATTCCTGTTTTAACATTCTCGTTCGTTTTAAAAGCTGTTGCAAGAAAAATACCAAAGGATAATCCAGCAAGACAACCTACGAATAAAAGAGGAACTACATACCCTAAATTCCCATATTCTATATGAAGTATAAAAATGGTGTAGAAAAATAAAAGGGCGATTCCAATAAGCTGTGTTATGTAACTTGCAAGGGCACTGCTTAATATAATTGTTTTTTTAGAAGTTGGACTTACAGATACTCTTTTTCCTTTATGACTCATATTAGGCAAATTTTGATTAATAGAAACCATACCAAGAATTCCACCATATAATGCAGTCATAGCCAGTAATGTATAAAATTCAATCATTGTATAGCTTAAATTTTTACTAGAATTATCTTTAATCGGAAGACCATTCTCTTCTAAAACTTTTGTAATTTCTTCAGATAAGTTTTCATAAAAATTTTCTAGATTTTGATTTTCTTCCTGGGAAAAATTTTCATACTTTTTTTCCACAATATTTTGAATAATCGTTTCGGATTGTACAATTTCATCAACTATATATTTTAAAATTGTTTCATATTCACCACTTGCTTTTAATACCACTTTGGGTTCGGTTTCAAATAAAACATAACCGATAATAGTATCTTCCATAAGAAGTTGATTTGCTTCTTCTTCCTTAACATACTGAATATGAAAAAGTTGATTTTCTCCTTCTTTACTTAACGAATCAAAAGCTTTTTGATAAATTTCACTTTTTTCAAATGTTTCATTTTTAACTATGGCAATATCCATAATCTTTAATTTTTCACTATTTTCGATATTGGAAAAAGCCATATAGAAAAAAGTTCCTAGTAAAATTGGAAAAGCATAGGTCCAAAAAATCAAAATTTTATTTTTAAAAAGTGTTTTTAAAGCGTATTTTAAATTATGAAAAAACATTAGTCACGCAAATCCTTTCCCGTTAATTCTAGAAAAACATCGTTTAAAGTTGGTCTTTCTGAAAAAATTTTATTATAAGAAATATTCTCTTTTTTTAAATAGTCCATTAATTCTACTAAATTATTTTCTCCTTTTTTATAAGTTACGAGTAATATTTCATTATTATAAATAGCGTCTTCCACATTTTTTAATCCCTTAATCTTTGGAAGATATTCTAAATTAAAATCAGAAATTTTTACACTGATTTTTTCTTCTATATTAGCAAGTTCCTTTAATTCATCGTTGGTTCCTGTTGCAATTATCTTTCCTTTATCTAAAATAATAACTCGATTACATAAAAGTTCAGATCGGAAGAGCACACGTCTGAACTCCAGTCACCCAAGTCTATC
>CAMSXY010000143.1 GCA_947065955.1 uncultured Caryophanales bacterium
GACGCTCTTCCGATCTTTTAAAACTGCCTAATTTTTCTTTACCTATTCAATATAAAATTTTTTTTTTGAAAAAATATTATGAGGTACTGAAAAAAACGACTTATTTTCAAAAACACCCTAAAAGTGAACATCTTTTTAAACATAAACGAATTTTATATCTCTATTTTTGTATCATGAAAAAATTTCCTTTTTTAAAGGTCATTCGTTTTGTTCAATCTCGAAATCGTTATAAACCAGAATAACGATTTTTTTTAATATAAAAACAAAAAGTAGGGAAAAGAAAAAATCAATTTTTTAGTTTTTGAAATAAGGAGGTTTTTTAATATACTGGACTAATTTTTTAAAATTTGTTATAATGTCTATGGCTTTTTAGTCTAAGAGAAAGGAGTATTATGAGTAAAATTAAAATATTTAGTCTGGGAGGATTAAATGAAATTGGAAAAAATTTATATATTATTGAAGTAGACCAGGATCTTTTCGTGTTTGATGCAGGACTTAAGTATGCGGATGATCGAATGCTTGGTGTTGATTATATTATTCCCAATTACGACTATTTAAAGAAAAATCAAAAACGTATCAAAGGTATTTTTATTACCCATGGACATGATCAACAAATGGGGGCTTTAGCGGATATGTTACTTGATTTAAAAGGGGTAAAGGTTTATGCAACTAGTTTTACACTTGATCTTATAAAGGAAGAATTTTTGGCTCAAAATTTAAATGCAAATGCACTTGTAGAAATAAAACCTCATAAAAAGATTAATTTTGGAAAAAATAGTATTTTTCCGATTTCTTTAACACATGCCGTTCCAGATACGGTTGGATATGTATTATATACAGAAAATGGAGCGATTGTTTATACAGGAAATTTCGTTTTTGATCCAACAATGCGTGGGGGATATAAAACCGATATTGGAAAACTTGCTTATGTAGGAAAGCAAGGGGTTCTTTGTTTAATGAGTGAATCTCTTTATGCAGATCGAAAAGGATTTACTTCTCCCAATCATCGAACAACAAAAATAATTCAAGAATCGTTAAATCGGGCAGAAGGTAGAGTGCTTTTTAGTATATTTCAAGCACAGCTTTATCGAATTCAAGAACTTTTTCTTAGTGTAGAAACGACGAATCGAAAAGTTGTAATTATGGGAAAATACTTAGAGAATATGGTTTTAAATGCAATTGATAAAGGTTATATTACTTTTGATAAAAAAAGGATTGTAGGAATTCGACATATCCAAGATAAGGATATTGTTATTTTAATATCAGATGAAAGAGAAAAGCCTTATTCTAATTTAAAAAGAATTGTAAAAGGGTATGATAAATTTTTAACATTGCAAGAAACGGATACTATCCTTTTTGCGTCTCCTATTTACGATGGAATGGAAAAAAGTGCAACCGATGTTTTTGATATGATTGCGAAAATGGGTGCTAACTTAGTCGTTTTATCGGGAGGAAAAAATTTATCTTTACATGCTTCTAGTGAAGATTTAATGTTGATGTTAGATCTTATGCAACCCAAGTACTATTTTCCAGTGATAGGAGAATATCGTCATCAGGTTGCTAACTATGAAGTGGCTAAACAAATTGGAATGCAGGAAGAAAATATTATTTTAAAACAAAACGGACAGGTTGCTACCTTTATAGATGGTGTTTTAAAAGACACTTTTGAAAGTGTGTCCGTGGATGACATTTTAATTGATGGAAAAACTGTAGGGGATATTGGAGAAGTCGTTTTAAAGGACCGTGAAATTTTAAGTGATAATGGTGTTGTTATTGTAACTGTAACATTAGAGCGTGTAACGAAAAAGATCCTTGCAGGCCCTGAAATTTTGACTCGTGGATTTATTTATGTTAAGGATAATATTGATCTTATCAAAGGGGCTGTTGATTTATCAGTTGAAGTTTTAAAAGAAAACATTAAAGAAAATAATATTGATTTTAATAAAATTAAAAATGGAATTCGAGATCGTGTAGGAAAATACTTTTATAAAGAGACCGAATGTAAACCTATGATCTTAATTGTTTTACAAGAGGTATAATTTTTTAGTTTTCTACATATAGTGTAATAGAAATTTGACAAATATTTAAAAATCTGTTACGATAAGAAAACGAAATGGCACATTATTCTAGTCAATTTCCTTTATTACGAAGACGGGGCTAAAAATCCGTTAAAGAGCATATCTGTGAAACTTCTTGTGCTTGCTTTTTACGCCCAGTAGGGGGTGGGTGCTGGAAGAAAAGAGTGACTGGGCAACCGTAATGGCATACGGTATTGACCCACCATTCGTGGAGACCTAGCCTTGTGGTAAGCCTAGACAATGGTTGATGGACTTATTACGAACTAGGATGGAACCTATCTTGTGGCGAAGAGTTATGGGTAGTGTAGCTTGTCCTGCGTGAAATACGGGAATCCTTGATCGGATTTGAAAATTTCCTAGCTAGAATTTTTAAATTTGCTTGGTGAAACGTCTTTTGCAAAAAGGAATTAGTAATAAAGAGTTGGTGAGGAAATCTCCTAGAGTGATTGGGTTTATAGGATTGCAGTGCGTACTAAGTGGTAATCAAGTCATATATTCGGTAACGATATATCCATTTTTTTGAAGGGGAACCGCTTTTTGGTAACGAAAAGTAAAGATGGGAGAAATTCAACTTGACCTAAGACGTAAAGTTTACTATAAATTCTGCCATAAAAATTAAAAAAGGCTTTTAGGCCTTTTTATTTTATAAGGAGTTTATAGTAAACTTTAAGATCGGAAGAGCACACGTCTGAACTCCAGTCACCCAAGTCTATC
>CAMSXY010000144.1 GCA_947065955.1 uncultured Caryophanales bacterium
AAATCCAATTTTGTCCACCTAAACTATATTCATAGACAAACTCTCCTGTTGGATAGATCAATTTAATTTCTTTACTTGTTGCATATTCTCTATCTGTTAAAAGCTCAATAACTGGTTTTTCTAAAAGGTTTGTTGTTACTGTTACTTCTTCTATTTCCGAGGTATTATTTTCTAAAGAAGTATTTACCAGTCTTACTTGTATTTTATAAGTCGTATTAAGGGTTAGTTCTGTAAAGACTTTCGTACTTAAATTTCCTGTTAATGTATCTCCACTTACCCACTCTTTTTCTTCTATATTTTCCTTTTCTAAAGCAATTCGATATTCATGTTTTAAAAGAAAACTTTCTTCCTCTTTATAAGTTGTATATACTTGGATAGAATTCGTTGTCACTTCTGTTATAACATTTATAATCAAAGGTGGGGTTAAATCTAATAAATCACAATCTCCATCAATAATTTGAAAATTTTCTAACGTTCCACTGGCACAATAAGTTCCATTACTTACATTTTCAACTTTAACAATATCTTTCTCTTTATAAACCCTTCCTGAAGTAAAGGTTTCTTTATTGGTTAAGGGTAAATCCAAAATATTTATTTTTTCCTTTACATCAAAATTATGTTCCGCTTCATACGTTTCATAAGCTCGAAAGACACTTTGCACACTTGCTTTAAAAGCGCCTTTTTTTGCGTCTCCTATGATATTTACAATAACAGGCACACTAATTAAGGCTATAATTCCGAGTATCACAATTACAGCTAAGAGTTCTATTAAAGTAAATCCTTTTTTTCCTTGTTTCATAATTTTTATTCTCCTACCTTTACTTAACAAAATGCATATATAAAATTTAAAAAAATAATTTTAGTCATTTTTTATATTACATGTACTTATTTGAAATTATATAGAATTTTTCTATTTTTTTATTTTCTTAAATTTAAGATAACATATTAAAGATCATAAAAAAAGAGAAAAAAAGAACTGAATTTCTAAAATCATTCCTTTTAAAATAACAGATAATTTGTTTTTTTAATTAGTTTATAGTTGTTTTATTTCAAAGATAAACGGATCTTTACTGGTTCCTTTTCCACTTTTTATTTTTACATTTGGTTTTAAATAAAGGCTGGGTCTTACCACATTAGGATTCGTTACTTTATTACTATGATGAATATAACCACTAGCATATACGCTAAATATTCCCCCACCACTAGAATTTGGTGTTATTAGCCATTCATTGTCTTTTAATAATAACCAGTTCGTACTTGTACATACAGGATCATTATAATTTTCTAATGTTTTTATTCCTCCCTTACATCCATCACTTGCATAACCATAGTCGGATGCACTCATAAGTCCTATAAAACTTGTCACTGTAAGTGTGTTTGCTCCAGCTCCTTTGGTACTTCCTTCTTTTTCATACATTTGAAAAACGTTTATATCGGTTGTATGCCATCCCCCTATTCTCCAAGTTGCATTTTCCACCATATTTTTACTAGTAGAATCTAAACTATTATAATAAGTTGTATTCAAATAATTATATAAACTGCTGTTTTCCCAATTATTGGTTTCATTGCTATCCCATGGATAATTTCCAATAGGAGTTTCTTTTACTATTTTTATTTTATTATCTATAAATCCAATAATTCTCCAAACTTCATTATTAAAACTTACATAATTATTGGGATTTGCTCCTGTATAACGAAATCCATTTTCTAAAACAAACTTATTTCCTTCTGTCAATGTATAAAGTTCTTCTACGGCTTCTTGCACGTTAGCCACATTCGATAAGGGATTTTCATAAGATACGTCCTTACTAGCGATAAGAGAAGAGGCAAATACACTAATACCTCCTAAAGAAAAACCTATCATAATTCCAAAAAGAACGTTTATATTTTCTTTTACTATTTTCTTCATTTTCTATCCTTCCTTTAGTTTTAATTTAACATATATATTTTTCTAAAAAAAGGATGAAAAAAGATACAATCTTTCCATTTATGCCTTTTTAAAATAAGATTTAAGACTTTTTTTAATTAATTTATACTATTTTTATATTTTATATATAGAAGATGTATAATTTTTTTGAATCAGACTAAAAATAAACAAAATCAAAATCTTATAATATTTATCACTCCATAACTAATCTATAAGGATTTATAGGGGTTCCTGACCCACTTTTTATTTTCACATTTGCTTTTAAATAGAGGCTAGGTCTTACTGAAATTGCATAGTTTACACCATAAAAATCACCTCGACCATCATTATTAATAATAAAGACTTCTGTTTGGGTTGAATGGGAAGTAAGTGTCCACTCATCTAGATTTTTAAATATCCAATTGGTACTTGTACAAGTTGAATTACTATAACTTTTTAAAGGTTTGGAATCATAACATTCACTACTTGCATAACCATAATCCGATGCACTCATAAGTCCTATAAAACCTGTCGCGGTAAGGGTGTTTGCTCCAGCTCCTTTTATATTTTCTTCTTTCTCAACCATTTGAGAAGCTGTTATATCAGCCGTATACCATCCCCCTATTCTCCAAGTAGCATTTTCCACCATATTTTTACTAGTGGAATCTAAACTATTGTAGTAAGTTGTGTTTAAATAATTATACAAACTACTGCTTTCCCAAGCATTTTTTTCGTCATTACTCCAAACCTGATCCTTTATAGATTCCTCTCTTATGACTTTCATTTTTCCATCAAAAATTCCGATGATTCTCCACAGTTCTCCATTAAAACTTACATAATTATTGGGATTTTTCCCTGTATACCTTATTC
>CAMSXY010000145.1 GCA_947065955.1 uncultured Caryophanales bacterium
ATGAATTACAAAGTTAACTGCACAACAATTGTGCACTTTCAAATTTAACTTACAATTGTAAAAAAAAGATAAAAAAAAGTTGCTCTTAGAACAGAAATGCTAAAATCTGTTAAAAAGAGATAAAATAGCAAAAAGATAAAAATAGGATTATACCGTTTAAAAAACCAAAATAAAATGGCCGTAAAAAAAGAGATATGCATTCCTGATATAGCAAATAAATGGGAAATTCCTAATTTACTATAAGCTTCTTTGGCCTCTTCTTTTATCCCCTCTTTTTTTCCTAAAACAAAAGCCTTTAAATAGCCTGTAGTATCTATCTTTTTTAAATATTCTATTATTTTATTTTTAATTTTATAAAATAAATTTTTGTTTTCCTTTTGAAAAACGATTTGAGTCGCCTCTAAAATCCAAAAGATTTTTTGGCTTTTTAAATTTTTTTGATAATCGAATAAGAAAAAATTCTGATTTTGGGAAGGTTGCTTTAAACTTCCTTCCACCTTTATTGTATCGCCTAAGTGAAAATTTTGATATGTACTTAATTCCTCCTTTTTTTCTACATAATAAAAAACCCAAACTTTTTCCTTTGCTTTTAAAAGAATAGAAACTTGATTTCCATCTATTTTTATATCCTGAATTTTTCCTTCTATAGAAGCTGTTGTAATTTTCGTCTTTGGCAAGAAGAAAAAAACACGCAAGAATAAAAGAAACAAAAGGAAAAGAAAAAAAAGAATTTTATGGAATGATAAATTCTTTAATTTTTTCAAATAATTTTTCCCCAATTCCATCTACCTCTATTACATCCTCAATAACTTCAAAAGGATGAAGGGCACGATATTCCATAATCGCTTTTGCTTTTGCCTCTCCAATTCCTGGAATTTCCATTAATTCTGTTAAAAGGGCTTTATTTAAGGAAATTTTTCCATCCGAATCTTTTGTCTCTTCCTTTATATCTTCCTCCTTTTCATTTCTGTTTGGAATTTTTATAACCATTTCATCTGTAAGTTTTTTACTTAAATTCACATTTTCTGTATTGGCCTCTTCTTTAAGTCCTCCACAACGCTCAATAACATCAATAATACGATCCCCCTCTTCCATTTCATAGACCCCTGGATTTATAACAGATCCTTTCAAATCTACCTTAATATAGGTTTTTTTCTCTATTTCTTCTTGTTTTTCTTTTATAAAAAATTGTTCTGGTAAAATGGGCAAAAGATCTGAAGAGGCTAAAACAGCTTCCTTTTTAGAAAGACATATGATAAAAAAACATCCTATACCAAATAAAAATAATTGAATTACAATCCATTTTCTTTTATGTTCTTTGCACATTTTTTGCACATCTTGAAAAATCTTTTTCATAAACTCCTTTCCTCCTCTTATTATCCCTACTATTACCTTACTGGTTTTATTAAAAAAAACCTTTAAAAAACACGAATTTTTCATTCGTGTTTATCGTATTTTTATTTTTTGGTTTTTGGTTTCAATATGAATTCTTTGTACAACAGCAAGAGAGCAAACAAGAGCTATCGCATAAGATCCTCCATAGCTAAAAAAAGTAAGAGGAACCCCAGTTAAGGGAATCACAGCAAATAAACCTCCTAAATTAATAAAAATATGCATAAAAATATAAGTAGCAAAACCAATACACATATATTTGTTTCTAGGACAATTGGTGATAGCGGCTAACTTTAATATACGATATAGGATGATTATATACCCTAAGAAAAGAAATGTACAAAAAATCGCGCCATTTTCTTCGGCTATGATCGCGAAAACACTATCCGTATGAGGTTCTGGTATATAGGAATACTTTTGTTTACTTTTTCCAAGCCCTAACCCAAATAAGCCTCCATCGTTTAAAGCAATAAATCCATTGCA
Source organism: uncultured Caryophanales bacterium (assembly GCA_947065955.1). Taxonomy (GTDB): domain Bacteria; phylum Bacillota_I; class Bacilli_A; order RF39; family UBA660; genus CAMSXY01. Next base: position 1,876 of record CAMSXY010000145.1, read on the forward strand.
GATCTGATAGCCACCTGTTGTATAATGATCACAAGGATATCGAAATTGAAATCTTGCTAACTGTGCTTCTGTAAAAAGGGATCCCTTCCATAAATAATAAAATAAGCCTCCTATAAAAACTAAGACTATAAGACAAAAAATGGTAATAATTTTTTCTTTTTTCAATATGGGACTTACTAAGAAAAGTACACCAAAAATGACAACCATAATTATCATCGTTCCTAAATCTTTTTGTAAAAAAGTTAAAATGGGAATAAATAAGCCTACAAAGAGAATAATTCCAATTAAATCCCAATGATTTATATTTTTTTTTCTTAATTTTTTATAAAACATTTCGAATAAAATTGATAAGGTAACAATAATAACAGGTTTTGAAAATTCACTGGGTTGTATTTTCCCGATTCCAGGAATAGGGAGCCAGTTTTGAGCCCCTTTAACATTTTCACCCGTAAAGGATAAAATCAGTGTAAGTACTAACATTACTAAAAACATAGGTGTAATCCATTTTCGGTAACTATTGGTTGGAATATTAATGATAAATAAGGATCCTATAAGACCTACTCCTAGCATAAAAGATTGGCGAATAAAATAATAATATAATCCTGTATTATAGCGAACAACCGATTCACGACTAGAGGCTGTTACAATATTTAAAAGGCCAAAAATAAACATAAGTATGGTTAAAAAAAACAAAATTTTATCCATATCTCGGATATTTCGTCTTATCATTCCAAACATTTTATCACCTACTTTTATTTTTTACATATTCTATAATAACACAATATTATTAGAATTCCAATTGTAAAATAATTTTTTTCAGAAATTGGGTAATATTTATAGTCAAAATGAAAATAATTAAATACAATATAGTAGATTAGATAGGAGGGTTCATAT
>CAMSXY010000146.1 GCA_947065955.1 uncultured Caryophanales bacterium
CAATTCTTTACAGAAAAAAGACTCTTTTTATCTTAAAATTTTTGTAAATTTTTTATAAACAGGATTTTTGCTATCCCTTCCTTCTAAAGAACAAATTTAGCGTAATATTCTTCAAAAGTAATTTGATTTTCAAAAATATACTGTGCAACAGAAACACCAACATACCGATAATGCCATGGCTCGTATTTATATCCTGTTATAGACTCCTTCCCCTTAGGATATCTTAAAATAAAACCATATATATGCGCATTCTTAGCAAGCCAAAGTCCTTCTTTGGTATCAGCGAAAGAATCGCGAATAGAATTTATGTCAAAAGCAAGCCCCGTTTGATGTTCCGAATATCCAGGCTTTGCAGAATATGTGTCTACATTCAAATCCTTTTTGGAATATTCTTTATAAAGTTTATCTTGAAGATCATAACTTCGATAAGAAGAAACATTGTAAATTAAAATTCCATCTAAACGAGCAGCCTCCGCCATAGAAATAAAATGTTCATAGGCTTCCCTTTGGGCATATTTTTGCTCATACGAATACCGAACATCCATCAAAACTAAATCGGGAACATAATCGGATTTTAAAAAATGATACTTATTGACGAGTATTAAATTTCCATCTTGAAGATTAGCTTCTTTTTCTAAAAAAGATATATCTAATTCTACATTCACCTTTAAAACAATATCTTCTAAAGAAAGAAAACGATTTTTTTTAAAATAATCCATATAATCTTTTAAATTTTGTTCAACATAATAAGGACAATTCAAAAATTCCTGTTTCAATTTTTGGTTTTCATAAAACTGTAAAATAAAACTCATTCCAATAAAAATAAAAATTACTTTTTTCATATTACTTCATTATATTCAACAAAAAAATTCTCATGTAAAGAGAAATTTTTTTATTGAATTATCCTACCTTTTTCAAATAATAATGATATAATAAATAGCAAGGAAGTGAAAAAAATGACAAAGCAAAGAAAAAGAAAAGTCAAAAAAGATAGAATCCTTTTTGTTCTAATTGTTTTAATACTTATTATAGGATATTTTTTAATAAAAGGAAAATCATCCACTCCCAATGTACCAAATACGCCAAATCCACCTGAGGAAAATAATATTCCAAATACGCCAAAAGATCCAGAAGAACCAACAACCTATCTTAATAAAATAAGTAAGGAATCAAATTTCACCAAAACCGTAGATTCGAAACTAGAAGAAGTCCTAATTAATTACATGGATCTTTACTTTAAAACAATGAGTACATTAGAAGAAATCGATATGACTTCTTTATTTAAAGAAAAAGATTCAGAAGAAGCCATGCTTCATCAAACAGCCATTTCATTACTTGTAAATGTTCGAAAATTAGAAAAAAATGACATGCGAATTCATAACCCAAAATATGACATCATTTATAAAAAGATGACAACGGATGGAAATAAAATCACCATTACCTTTCTTGAAAACGATTATTTACATTTTGAATTTATGAAAAACATAGAGTCCAAAGTATACAATATTGAAAATACAATTACTTTTGAAAAAATAGAGGAAGATTATAAAATTATATCGGTTCGAAAAATACAAGACTTTTATGTTATGATTACCAATAAATATACAACAGGAAACACAAAAGAAATAGCCAAACAAAAACTCGATACCCTCAAAAAAAATCATATTGAAGATTATCAAAAACAATTAGATATTTTAAATACAAAAAGACAAAACTATTTAGAAGGAAAAGACAAACCTACTAAAACTTGCGATCATGGATATGATCGTGAAAAAGCTCTTACCTATGCCAATAAATATATCACAACAAGAAATCCAGATTGGTATGCATACGATTTAGTTGGAGGAAATTGTCAAAATTATGCCTCACAAATTCTATATGCAGGAGGAATTCCTATGGACACAGTAGGAAGTACAGAACTTCAGTGGAAACATTATAGTTCCACCTTAGATGTAAGCAACAATGCCTCTGGTCGTTCTAACTCTTGGACAACAGTTTCTTTCTTCTATAACTATGCGAAAAATAATACAGGTTTTGGTCTTTGTTCTGTTGTAGACGCGAATCCTTTTTATGGAGAAGCAGGAGACGTTGGACAAGTCGGTTATGGAAATGGGTATAGCCATACAGTTATTGTGGTTGGTTCTATAAAAGATGAAAATGGAAAAGTCGTTGATTTACTTTTAAATTCCAATACAGTAACTTTAGAAAATTACCCACTTTCCGGATATATTTACCCAAACAAAAGAATCATAAAAGTTATGGGATGGAATGATTAAATACACCTTTTTAAAATGGTTTTAAAATTAAAACCATTTTTTTAATAAAAAAGTTTATTGTTTTATCAATAAACTTTTTAAGCAGGTTAAATAGAATCCCCCAAAAAAACTTCTTTCAAATACCTTACATAAAGTTGAAAAATATTGGCTTTATCAACATCCTTTTCAATAGTAATAGGAATTTCTCTAGTAACCGTGTCATCCTCTTTTATATAAAGCGTTCCGACAATATCCCCTTTTTTTAAAGGAGCCGAAAGAGCATTGATTTTCATATCATAAGTAGCTGTCTTTTTCTTTTCTACCTTTTTATGAAGAAGGGTAACTTGTTCCGTTGGAACTAAAGTAACATACTTAGAAACTCCTTTTTCTACTAGATCGGAAGAGCGTCGTGTAGGGAAAGAGTGTTCATCCTTG
>CAMSXY010000147.1 GCA_947065955.1 uncultured Caryophanales bacterium
GAACACTCTTTCCCTACACGACGCTCTTCCGATCTATCAACCATTTTTTCAATAACACCAATATCATCCTGTAAATCAGCATCCATCGAAATAACAATATCCGCTTTTTCCCTAGCAATCATTAACCCCGCCAACAAAGCATTTTGGTGTCCCTTATTCCTAGATAACTTTACTCCAGAAAAAAGAGAATTTTCCTGACAAAAGTCAGAAATAAGATTCCATGTATAATCAGAAGACCCGTCATCTACAAACATTATTTTACTTTTTTTATCAATTTTCTTTTTTTGAATTAATTGTTCTATTTTCTCCTTTAACTGCTTAGATGTTTCCAACAAAACAGCTTGTTCATTATAACAAGGAATTACCATATATAATATTTTCATTCGACTTCTTTCCTTTCAAATAAATATCCGATAAAATCTTGATGTTCAAACTTTTGTTTTTTTACCATTAAAAGATCATAATTTAAGAATAACATTTTTTCTCTTTCTCTTAAAGTTTTTTCATCTAATTTTGTAAAATAAACAATAAATAAAGTTTCTTTATCCTCAATATATTTTTGAAAACTATCGATATTATCCTTAAAATGCGCATAATCAATATTTTGTCTTTCAAAAAAATAAGTACTTGGAATAATCCCTGTTGTTGTATAAACACCACAATCTAAATAGCCAATATTTACTAAAGTAGGATTTTCTCTTTGAAGGATAATATCTGCAAACTGAAACTGAAAGAAATCCTTTCTTTGCGTAAACAACATTTCCCTATAGTTTGCTCCCAAATAAGCCCCTCCTACAGAAAAAACAAAAGAAAAAAAGATAAAATAAAAATTTCTTTTTAAAAAACCCATTTTTTCCAAGAAAGAAGCTACCACTATATAACTAATAAGAATAAATACAAACATTGGAAACAAATAATATCGATAAAACTTAAGACCAAAGAAAACACCTAAAATAGAAAATAAATAAACCACAAATAAAGATAATTTTCCAAATCGTTTCATATCCAATTTTAAAAGAAATAAAGGCATCCCTACAATAAAAATTCGTTCAATAAAACCACTATTTTTACAAACAGAATAAAAACCTTTATACACTTTTAAAAGTCGAACAAAAAGACTTGAAACTTCCTCACTATAAGCTGTCATATTAATCACAAAATACACTTTAAAAAAATCCCCAATAGCATGATGTATTCCTAAATAAAAGAAACAAATTCCAATAATTATAAACATTCCAGATAAAAAAACACCACAGGAAAGAAAAGCTTTCTTAACCTTTTTTTCTTTTAAAAGGGAAAAAAAGAGCATTGCCATAAAACCAAACCAAAAGCCTAATAAAGTATATTTTATCATAAGAACAATTCCTGCACACATACCAGATAAAAAAAGGTGTTTATAACAAATTTCTTTTTCCTTAAAATGAGCTAAAAAGAAATAAAGTGTCATAGAAAAAAAAGGCAAACAAAATTCTTCAGCACCCCCTCCATGCACGAAAGCCTCCCTTGTACAAAGCGTTACTGTGTAAATAGGAAGTAAAATATACGCATTTTTTTCCTTTATAAAGAAAAGGAGTATTTTATATACAAAATATAAGTGAACCGTCCAAAAAAGTACCTCTAAAAGAAAAACTCCCAAAAAACTTTTATGAGAAATAAGATACCCTATTCCATAAATAAAATACAAGAAAGGTCCTTTTTGTTCAAATAAATCCCGATAAGGAACAACCCCATGAAACATAGATTTCCCTACTGTAAAAAAGGCATTTGCATCAACCCAATCATTAAACGGATAAAAAAAAGAACATTTACTTGTAAAAAGAAGAATACAAAAAGAAACTAGAAAACAAAAGGATAGAACTTTGATCTTTTTTTGATTTTTTTTAAAAAAACGCATTCTACCTCACCTAGTTTTATTTTACTAAATTTAAAAAGAAATGTCTAGAAAGAAAAAGAAAAAGGAACCCTTTTTCTTTAAAAAATTAAAATATTTATTTTTTTTTCTTAGGAAGTGGAGTTACCTTTTCAATTTCCGAAACAACTCGTCTACAAAAATCAGCATCATCCATATCTAAAACATAATGCTCCTTGGCTCCTTTATAAGGACAAGCAACATCTGCATTTTCTAAAAGTTCTTTTACACAATCTAACTTTTTTACAAAAGCCGTATTTTCACATACAAGAACAATGGGTTTATCATTTATATACACCATATATTCCCCAAACATTTTTTTATATCGAATGTTTCCAATTCCTTGTAATTGTTCACATACATAATTGATAAAAGATATATTCGTTGCCATACTTCCCTCCTAACAAGATATTGTTAATATATTCCCATTGTTATCAAAAATCGCAAATTCATCTTTTCCATAAAATGTTTTATGTAAATCTTTGGCTAAAGAAACTTTATCCTTCAATTCATTATATAAAGAAACAACATCCTTAACCGTTATAAACAAAGTAAAAGTAGGTTTAATTTCTTCCACTTTTAAAGTAGGATATTCTTCTATTAAAGATTGTTTTTCTTGAAACATAATAGAAATCGAATCTTTTTTTAAGATGGCAAATACAAAATTATCTCCACTTGGATTTATGTCAAGTTTTTAGACACGAAAAAGTTTAGTATTTTAAAATTTAAG